>NZ_JANXLE010000019.1:0-232 GCF_030127605.1 Dellaglioa algida | reverse complement strand
GAATAATAACTTTGCAACCATTAAAATGCCGGCTGCAGGAGTCGAACCTGTGACCCTCGGTTTACGATACCGATGCTCTACCAACTGAGCTAAGCCGGCGAAAATGACCCGTACGGGATTTGAACCCATGTTACCGCCGTGAAAGGGCGGTGTCTTAACCACTTGACCAACGGGTCATAATACATAAAAACGTGTTAATCAGATCGATTAGCACATTTTTAAATTATTTATT
>NZ_JANXLE010000018.1:0-357 GCF_030127605.1 Dellaglioa algida | reverse complement strand
CTGACCCGTACGGGATTTGAACCCATGTTACCGCCGTGAAAGGGCGGTGTCTTAACCACTTGACCAACGGGTCATAAACTAAAACGGAGAAGGAGGGATTCGAACCCTCGCGCCATTTTCACGACCTACACCCTTAGCAGGGGCGCCTCTTCAGCCACTTGAGTACTTCTCCATAAAATAATTGATGGGCCTAAATGGACTCGAACCATCGACCTCACGCTTATCAGGCGTGCGCTCTAAACCAGCTGAGCTATAGGCCCAAAATCATAAAAAAGCGGGTGACGAGAATCGAACTCGCGACAACAGCTTGGAAGGCTGTGGTTTTACCACTAAACTACACCCGCAAAATATATAAAT
>NZ_JANXLE010000017.1:0-405 GCF_030127605.1 Dellaglioa algida | reverse complement strand
AAGGAGGATAAGAGATTCGAACTCTTGCGTGGTTTGACCCACCTGACGGTTTTCAAGACCGTTCCCTTCAGCCAGACTTGGGTAATCCTCCATATGAAAATGTCTACTTGAATCAGCTACAAGTAATGGACCTTGTAGGACTCGAACCTACGACCGGGCGGTTATGAGCCGTCTGCTCTAACCAACTGAGCTAAAGGTCCAAGCTTCTTACGTAGAAAATAGCGGTGAAGGGGATCGAACCCCTGACCTCCCGGGTATGAACCGGACGCTCTAGCCAGCTGAGCTACGCCGCCATAAAATAAAAACATATAATAAATTGTAAATTTATTAATCGGGAAAACAGGATTCGAACCTGCGACCCCCTGGTCCCAAACCAGGTGCTCTACCAAGCTGAGCTATTTCCCG
>NZ_JANXLE010000016.1:0-434 GCF_030127605.1 Dellaglioa algida | reverse complement strand
CCGGATTTGAACCGGTGATCTTCCGCGTGACAGGCGGACGTAATAACCCCTATACCATAGGACCTTCATATGGAGGTTACAGGGCTTGAACCTGTGACCCTCTGCTTGTAAGGCAGACGCTCTCCCAACTGAGCTAAACCTCCAACATGCTTTCTAACAATATACTTATATGACCCGTACGGGATTTGAACCCATGTTACCGCCGTGAAAGGGCGGTGTCTTAACCACTTGACCAACGGGTCAATTTGCAACGGAGAATAAGGGATTCGAACCCTTGAAACGAGAAACCTCGTTTACATGATTTCCAATCATGCTCCTTAGACCAACTCGGACAACTCTCCACATTACAAAAATAGGACTCCGGCAGTAGGACTCGAACCTGCGACATCTTGATTAACAGTCAAGCGCTCTACCAACTGAGCTATGCCGGAATA
>NZ_JANXLE010000015.1:0-632 GCF_030127605.1 Dellaglioa algida | reverse complement strand
GGAGGTTTAGCTCAGTTGGGAGAGCGTCTGCCTTACAAGCAGAGGGTCACAGGTTCAAGCCCTGTAACCTCCATTTGAGCCGTTAGCTCAGTTGGTAGAGCATCTGACTTTTAATCAGAGGGTCGACAGTTCGAGCCTGTCACGGCTCATTTTCAATTCCACATCCTGCGGGTGTGGCGGAATTGGCAGACGCACTAGATTTAGGATCTAGCGTCGTAAGACGTGGGGGTTCAAGTCCCTTCACCCGCATCATTTTCAGTTATGCCGACTTAGCTCAGTTGGTAGAGCACCTGATTTGTAATCAGGGGGTCGGGCGTTCGAATCGTCTAGTCGGCACCATTTTTTAATTTTTTTGCGGAAGTAGCTCAGTGGTAGAGCATCACCTTGCCAAGGTGGGGGTCGCGGGTTCGAATCCCGTCTTCCGCTTTTCAATAAATGCCGGGGTGGCGGAACTGGCAGACGCACAGGACTTAAAATCCTGCGGTGAGTGATCACCGTACCGGTTCGATTCCGGTCCTCGGCACCATTTATTGTTTTAATTTTATATTTTTAATGCACCCATAGCGCAACTGGATAGAGTGTCTGACTACGAATCAGAAGGTTGTAGGTTCGACTCCTACTGGGTGCATTTT
>NZ_JANXLE010000014.1:0-1491 GCF_030127605.1 Dellaglioa algida | reverse complement strand
GGGTCTACAATATCTGTTGTTGGTAATAGAGAATTAATTCTATTACTAATGACAGATTTTTTGTATAATGACAAAAAAAGACCCAAAAGCCATAAGACTTTTGGGTACGGGTTTCATCCAAATCCATTATCGTTCAACCACCACAGATGAATTAATAAGAAAGAAGGAATCTCCGCATGTCTAATCATACTAAATTTTGGCTCGAAATAGAAGACAATAATCTAACGATTATTGATTATTACACCTCAAACGATCACGTCGCCCGGTTTAACGGTATTCTTGATTATCAACCGAAAGCTTGTCCCAACTGCGGAATTAAGAACGAAGGCCAGATAATTAAATACGGTTGGCGTCAGACGACCATTCGATACCCTAAGGTATCGGGAAAAGACGTTATTCTCTTACTCAAACGCAGATATTTTAACTGCCACGAGTGCCAATCCTACTTTTTAGCTCAAACAAGTGCGGTCCCTAAGAACTGTACAATATCTAATCTATCTAGAAAACTTTGTTTGACTAAGCTGGCAGAACCCGTTTCTTTAACCCATATTGCCGATGAGCTTTCAACTTCTGATTCCTTTGTAGGCCGTATTTTGATGACTTCTGAACGAGATTTCAAGCCGAATTATTCATTCTTACCTAAGGTCCTTCTGCTTGACGAAGTCAAGAGTACTAAATCCGCTACGGATGCCATGAGTTTTGAATTTATGGATGCTAGTAATCATGAATTAATTGATCTTTTATCTTTTCGACGGCTCTATCAAATACAACGTTATTTTTACCGTTATTCAGCCGCGGCTAGAAAAAATGTGAAAATTATCGTAACCGATATGAATTATTCGTATCCTAAACTGGCTAAAGAAGTCTTTCCCAATGCAATTGTTGTCATTGATAGCTTTCATATAATTAATTCAGTGAATCGTGGATTTACCAAAACAAGAATCAGACTCATGAAAGAACTGCCAACATCGTCAAAAGATTATAGAGCACTGAAAAGATACTGGAAACTTCTGTTAAAACCTTCCGAAAATCTTGATTACAAGAATTTTAAAAAATGGACTTATTTTCCGTACTTAATGACGGAGATTGATGTCCTTAACCATTTACTTGCACTGAATCCAGAATTGAAAAAAACATATGAATTGATGAATCAAATCAGATCAGCCCTTCACTTAAGGGACTGGGCGGCTTATGATTTAGCCGTTACGAACACCGAAGGGTGTTCTGAAGAGATGACCAAAAGTATTGAAACGTTACGACTTCATCATTCTGAAATTAAAAGCACTTTCGCTCATCATTACTCTAATGGTCCTTTAGAGGGTACAAATAATAAAATAAAGGTCGTTAAACGCGTTAGTTTTGGCTTTAGAAACTTCCACAGATTTCGAACAAGACTATTTTACACGCTCAAAATCCATACTAAAAAAGTCCTAATCACAAAGTGATCAGAACTTTATCAATTTAGTCACCAACAACAGTTGACGAAGAGCC
>NZ_JANXLE010000013.1:0-1801 GCF_030127605.1 Dellaglioa algida | reverse complement strand
TTTGAGAGTAGACCTCTCAAAACTAAACAAATTTTCGACAAGTGTGTAGGTTTCCGTAATATTCCTTAGAAAGGAGGTGATCCAGCCGCAGGTTCTCCTACGGCTACCTTGTTACGACTTCACCCTAATCATCTGTCCCACCTTAGACGGCTGGCTCCTAAAAGGTTACCTCACCGGCTTTGGGTGTTACAAACTCTCATGGTGTGACGGGCGGTGTGTACAAGGCCCGGGAACGTATTCACCGCGGCATTCTGATCCGCGATTACTAGCGATTCCAACTTCATGTAGGCGAGTTGCAGCCTACAATCCGAACTGAGAACGGCTTTAAGAGATTAGCTTAACCTCGCGGTCTCGCAACTCGTTGTACCGTCCATTGTAGCACGTGTGTAGCCCAGGTCATAAGGGGCATGATGATTTGACGTCATCCCCACCTTCCTCCGGTTTGTCACCGGCAGTCTCATTAGAGTGCCCAACTAAATGCTGGCAACTAATAATAAGGGTTGCGCTCGTTGCGGGACTTAACCCAACATCTCACGACACGAGCTGACGACAACCATGCACCACCTGTCATTCTGTCCCCGAAGGGAACGGCCTATCTCTAGGTTTGTCAGAAGATGTCAAGACCTGGTAAGGTTCTTCGCGTTGCTTCGAATTAAACCACATGCTCCACCGCTTGTGCGGGCCCCCGTCAATTCCTTTGAGTTTCAACCTTGCGGTCGTACTCCCCAGGCGGAGTGCTTAATGCGTTAGCTGCAGCACTGAAGGGCGGAAACCCTCCAACACTTAGCACTCATCGTTTACGGCATGGACTACCAGGGTATCTAATCCTGTTTGCTACCCATGCTTTCGAACCTCAGCGTCAGTTACAGACCAGAGAGCCGCTTTCGCCACTGGTGTTCTACCATATATCTACGCATTTCACCGCTACACATGGTGTTCCACTCTCCTCTTCTGCACTCAAGTTATCCAGTTTCCAATGCATTTCTTCGGTTGAGCCGAAGGCTTTCACATCAGACTTAAAAAACCGCCTGCGTTCGCTTTACGCCCAATAAATCCGGATAACGCTTGCCACCTACGTATTACCGCGGCTGCTGGCACGTAGTTAGCCGTGGCTTTCTGGTTAGATACCGTCACTAGGTAAACAGTTACTCTTACCTACATTCTTCTCTAACAACAGAGCTTTACGATCCGAAAACCTTCTTCACTCACGCGGCGTTGCTCCATCAGACTTTCGTCCATTGTGGAAGATTCCCTACTGCTGCCTCCCGTAGGAGTTTGGGCCGTGTCTCAGTCCCAATGTGGCCGATCACCCTCTCAGGTCGGCTACGTATCATTGCCTTGGTGGGCCTTTACCTCACCAACTAGCTAATACGCCGCGGGTCCATCCAAAAGTGACAGCTTACGCCGTCTTTCATTATCAAACCATGCGGTTTGACAAATTATGCGGTATTAGCACCTGTTTCCAAGTGTTATCCCCCTCTTTTGGGCAGGTTACCCACGTGTTACTCACCCGTTCGCCACTCATTGTCTTCGGTGAGTGCAAGCACTCGGTGAAGAACAATGCGTTCGACTTGCATGTATTAGGCACGCCGCCAGCGTTCATCCTGAGCCAGGATCAAACTCTCATATAAAAAGTTGATTGCTCTTATTGTTTTGTTGCTTTTTGAAACTAGCGAATTGACTTCGCAAATGTTTGCTCTTAACTCTTAGTTAAGAGACCCTACACATTTGATTTGTCGAAAATTTGTTCAGTTTTCAAAGATCTACTTGGTTGCTTTTGACAACTTTTATATCATATCAA
>NZ_JANXLE010000012.1:0-3106 GCF_030127605.1 Dellaglioa algida | reverse complement strand
TTCTCTCAAAACTAGCTAATATTTATCATTGATTTTTAAGCCGTACACCGTTTCACACCACTTTGTGGTTAAGTCCTCGACCGATTAGTATTGGTCCGCTCCATACATCACTGTACTTCCACTTCCAACCTATCTACCTGATAATCTTTCAGGGGTCTTACTTCCATAAAGGAATGGGAAATCTAATCTCGAGGTGAGCTTCACACTTAGATGCTTTCAGCGTTTATCTCATCCATACATAGCTACCCAGCGATGCCCTTGGCAGAACAACTGGTACACCAGAGGTATGTCCATCCCGGTCCTCTCGTACTAAGGACAGCTCCTCTCAAATTTCCTACGCCCGCGACGGATAGGGACCGAACTGTCTCACGACGTTCTGAACCCAGCTCGCGTACCGCTTTAATGGGCGAACAGCCCAACCCTTGGGACCGACTACAGCCCCAGGATGCGATGAGCCGACATCGAGGTGCCAAACCTCCCCGTCGATGTGGACTCTTGGGGGAGATAAGCCTGTTATCCCCAGGGTAGCTTTTATCCGTTGAGCGATGGCCCTTCCATACGGAACCACCGGATCACTAAGCCCGACTTTCGTCCCTGCTCGACCTGTAAGTCTCGCAGTCAAGCTCCCTTGTGCCTTTACACTCTGCGAATGATTTCCAACCATTCTGAGGGAACCTTTGGGCGCCTCCGTTACCTTTTAGGAGGCGACCGCCCCAGTCAAACTGCCCACCTGACACTGTCTCCCACCACGATTAGTGGCGAGGGTTAGAGTGTTCATACAACGAGGGTAGTATCCCACCAATGCCTCCTCCGAAACTAGCGTTCCGGTCTCTACGGCTCCTACCTATCCTGTACAAGTTATACAAACACTCAATATCAAGCTACAGTAAAGCTCCATGGGGTCTTTCCGTCCTGTCGCGGGTAACCCGCATCTTCACGGGTATTATAATTTCACCGAGTCTCTCGTTGAGACAGTGCCCAAATCGTTACGCCTTTCGTGCGGGTCGGAACTTACCCGACAAGGAATTTCGCTACCTTAGGACCGTTATAGTTACGGCCGCCGTTTACTGGGGCTTCAATTCTGGGCTTCGCCGAAGCTAACTCATCCTCTTAACCTTCCAGCACCGGGCAGGCGTCAGCCCCTATACGTCATCTTACGATTTTGCAGAAACCTGTGTTTTTGATAAACAGTCGTTTGGGCCTATTCACTGCGGCTGACCTTTCGGTCAGCACCCCTTCTCCCGAAGTTACGGGGTCATTTTGCCGAGTTCCTTAACGAGAGTTCTCTCGCACACCTTAGGATACTCTCCTCGACTACCTGTGTCGGTTTGCGGTACGGGTAGTTATATTCTAACTAGAAGCTTTTCTTGGCAGTGTGACATCAGTTACTTCGCTACTTAATTTCGCTCCCCATCACAACTTGTCCTTAAAGTTAAGCATTTAACTCAACTTCAGACTTATTGCTTGGACGCACATATCCATCAGTGCGCTTCCTTAGCCTGCTGCGTCCCTCCATCGTTCAAACAAATATAACTAGTACAGGAATCTCAACCTGTTATCCATCGTCTACGCCTCTCGGCCTCGACTTAGGTCCCGACTAACCCTGGGAGGACGAGCCTTCCCCAGGAAACCTTAGTCATTCGGTGGACAGGATTCTCACCTGTCTTTCGCTACTCATACCGGCATTCTCACTTCTAAGCGCTCCACTAGTCCTTACGGTCTAGCTTCGTTGCCCTTAGAACGCTCTCCTACCACGGAACCCTAATGGGTTCCATCCACAATTTCGGTAACATGTTTAGCCCCGGTACATTTTCGGCGCAGAATCACTCGACTAGTGAGCTATTACGCACTCTTTAAATGGTGGCTGCTTCTGAGCCAACATCCTAGTTGTCTGTGCAATTCCACATCCTTTTCCACTTAACATGTATTTTGGGACCTTAATTGGTGGTCTGGGCTGTTTCCCTTTCGACTACGGATCTTATCACTCGCAGTCTGACTCCCGGATATAAATCAATGGCATTCGGAGTTTATCTGAATTCAGTAACCCTAGATGGGCCCCTAGTCCAAACAGTGGCTCTACCTCCATGATTCTTAATTCCGAGGCTAGCCCTAAAGCTATTTCGGAGAGAACCAGCTATCTCCAAGTTCGTTTGGAATTTCTCCGCTACCCACACCTCATCTCAGCATTTTTCAACATACATGAGTTCGGTCCTCCAGTGCGTTTTACCGCACCTTCAACCTGGACATGGGTAGGTCACTTGGTTTCGGGTCTACGTCTACTTACTATGGCGCCCTATTCAGACTCGCTTTCGCTACGGCTCCGTCTTATCAACTTAACCTCGCAAGCAAACGTAACTCGCCGGTTCATTCTACAAAAGGCACGCTATCACCCATTAACGGGCTCTAACTATTTGTAGGCACATGGTTTCAGGAACTATTTCACTCCCCTTCCGGGGTGCTTTTCACCTTTCCCTCACGGTACTGGTTCACTATCGGTCACTAGGGAGTATTTAGCCTTGGGAGATGGTCCTCCCGGATTCCGACGGAATTTCTCGTGTTCCGCCGTACTCAGGATACTGCTCTGAGGGACTTTCATTTAGTATACGGGGCTATCACCCTCTACGGCGAGTCTTCCCAGACTCTTCTACTATGAAAATCTTTGGTAACTCAAATGAGCAGTCCTACAACCCCAAGAAGCAAGCTTCTTGGTTTGGGCTCTTCCCTGTTCGCTCGCCGCTACTTAGGGAATCGATTTTTCTTTCTATTCCTGCAGGTAATTAGATGTTTCAGTTCCCTGCGTTTACCTCTATATAACCTATGTATTCAGTTAATAGTAACAGTCGATTAAAACTGCTGGGTTCCCCCATTCGGAAATCTCCGGATCAAAGCTTACTTACAGCTCCCCGAAGCATATCGGTGTTAGTCCCGTCCTTCATCGGCTCCTAGTGCCAAGGCATTCACCATGCGCCCTTGATAACTTAACCTAACTTTACTTAAAGCAAAGTGGTTTTGTTAAGAACTACGTTCTTAACTAATAAAACGCGGTGTTTCTCGGCTTATTGCTTAAAAATTTAATAAATATTATCTAGTTTTCAAAGAACAAATT
>NZ_JANXLE010000011.1:0-20239 GCF_030127605.1 Dellaglioa algida | reverse complement strand
AATGCTCGTACTGGCTATAATTCATAGCTAACCAACGATATAAGATAAGACTGTACTTGCTATTAAGTTCTTTCAATTCAGAGATTTTATACTGTGTAAATTCTGCCTTTAAATTAATCAGATAAGGCATAATAAATTGATTAAATTGTATCATTACATCGTCACTGTAGCTGTTCCATTTAACAGTTGGTATTGGGACGATACTTGTCATTTCATACCCTTTATTTTTTTCTTCTTTAATTTGAAAAAAAGCTTGTTTCTGCATATACTCAATCGCTTCTTTAAAACGAGTATGTTTACTTGCTGAAGATACATCAAAAAAAGAAAATAATTCTTTTTTTGAAAGATAGATTATATTATCTTTGGGCGGATTTTCTGTATCAATGCAAGACACGGCTAATTCAAACATTTTTAAAGCGGTCTTTTGCATTTTAGCGATTGAAGTAATCAAGCTATTATGCTCGACCACTTTACGTTTTTCGATTTCATTCAAGGTATACACCTGCTTTTGATTTTCTGATATAATAGACATAGAAAAACTCCTTTGTGAGTGTTTTGTGATTAAGCATAGAGAAGTGATTTAGACGTCAATTTTCTCTATGCTTTCATTATACAAATATATAGCAACTTAATCAAGTTTTTGTTGCTATATACATCGTTTTTTGTTGCTATATACATCGTTTTTTGTTGCTATATACATCGTTTTTTGTTGCTATAAAAATCTGTCCTTCCTTGCTACCACTGACTTTTTTTTCACGCAAAAGAACAAAAGATTAAAATATATAAGATAAATGTAATATAGGCTTCGCTTTTTTTATTTTTTTCAAAAATTTAAAATCAAAGGTCAAAATCATCCAAAAAAAGAAACAGACTGCTCAAGTTTTATATTGAGCAGTCTGTTCCTTTAAATCGTGTTTATACGTGTTTATAGATCTTCTGTTTTAATTTCGTAATAGCCCTCGTAATAATAACTCGCATCAATTCCTTTAAAGAATTGTTCTTTTCCTAAATCATCAGTTAAAGCCTTTTGAATCAAATATTTTAATTCATTGGTGCTGACTGTACTACGGATCATGGCATTTAAATATTCATCCTTATCAATTTGATTCCAATCGACGATTTTGTGTAGTTTATTTTTAAGAATTAAATCCAACCAGATACGAGTGGCTCGTCCATTGCCTTCCCTAAAAGGATGCGCCACATTCATATCCGAGTACTTATCAATAATTTCATCAAATGTTTCTTGAGGTAATTTATCAATATATTCAAGTGTTTGCGCTAAAAAAATACGTGGCGCAAATTGAAAGTTTCCTTTCGCAATATTCACTTCTCGAATTTTTCCTGCAAAGTCGTAAATATCTTGGAATAAAAACTGATGAATATCAGATAAGCCTTGAAACGTCCCAATTTCCAGATCCTCTATTTTGCCAGACTCAAACAATTCTTTGGCTCTTTTTTTCGTTAATAACTCTTCTTGTTTAGCTAATTCTGCTGAATTTGTTAAGCCTAATTTATTTTCTAAAACCACAGGATTACCTCACTCTCTATTTTTTCGGAAAGATTCTTTTAAAGATTTTTGGACGTTGATCAAACCATGTTGAAGCGGTATACATTAATCGAAAACTGCCATAGATGCCAGCACCGATTAAACCAAAACCACCTAATCCAAGAACGACTGCCCCATAAGGATGTTTAGGCTGTATTTCCATCACTGTGTCATACAAAATATGCAAACCCCAACCATCCCAGATACCTTTATAAATCCATCGTCCGATGAGAATACCGACAACTAAGAAACAGAACAGGCAGACAATGTTCGCAATCAGAATACCGTAACGTTCGACAATCTCACGTTTGCGATCTGCTTTTATCTGCTCTTTTTGTTCATTCAGTTCTTTTTTCAAAGCGAGTAATGCTTGTTTTTCAACTTGAATGTCTTTCAGTATGGTCGCTTTTAAGTTTTCTGCCTCTAAACGATGGAGTTGTTCTTGAATGGCAGACTCAATTTTTTGATTCGCAACAGCTTCTATTTTTTCTTGGTAGTCCCGAAAGTCTTTATTAACTTCTTGACGGACTAAGCGGTCTAGTTCTGGAACGTTACTGAAATCAATTTTGCCATTTTTATAAGCATTTAATACTTGAACAACGAGTTGTTCATCTTTATTCATCGACTCATCCCCCGATCATGATCTTTTGTTGGCTTCTTTTCGGACTGTACGTCTCTATTCGCTTGTTTTTCTAGGCTTTTCTGTTGTTCTTGCTCGTAATTTTTCATGTCCTTTGAAAAGCGACGTTCAAAATCCTCGAGGATTTTCTCTTTTGTTTGCTTTAATTTTCTTGTAACGCGTTGAGTAAGTTCTGGTACTCGTCCTGCAAGCTGTTTGATTGTGTCAATAAATCGATTAATTTTTGATTCTCGCTTGAGAGCTTCTGATTTTCTTGGTTCAATTGCTTGTTCAAGGCTAACAATTTCTGATTCTCTTTGTTGAGTGTCTCGCTCAAGCGGAGTAATCGCTGGTTCTCGTTGTTCAACAGCTCTAAATTCGTTTTGTCTTGCTCGGTTTTCCAACTCATGTAAAATGGTCTCCCTTCCAAAATCAGAACCCAATCGGGTCTCTCGTGCTCGTCTTTGCTTATTATTGGCGTCTAAAAAGGCGTATGAGAACGTTTGGCCTCTTTCTGATAGAATTACACCATTATCGGATAAACGCTCTTTAAACGTCTCATATGAGCTCACAGAGACATCTTGAAGCGATTTATTGATTCTTTCTCTCAAATCATCCATGTAAGAATACTCATTTTTGGCGATTAGTTCTTTTTCTGTCTCTGTTTGGCGCTCTTTTGGTGGCTCTAAAATGTGCCAGTTTTCTCGAGAAGCGAGTCGATCATTCATTTCTCGTGCTCGTTGAACGCTTTCTCCTTTTTGTTCTCTTAATTTCTTTCCTGTCTCTAAATTGACCTTATTGACAATGATGTGGTTGTGTAAGACGTGATTTTTTCCGTCTAAATGCGTATACACAGCACTTTGATGGTTAGGATAGAGATTTTCTGCTAACTCAACGCCTAAATCGTTGGCTTTTTGCCAGTCCTTTTGTACTTTCGGATTCAGTTCATCTAAGGCGAAAGATTGGGTAATACGCAAGACCTGATTGGATTCTTTGGTTTGGTTATGAAGTTGTCGAATGACATGAAATTGTTCTTTGGCGATAAAGGGATCAATCCCGTTGGTTCCACCCACGGCAACTGCCCGACAATTTGTCAGCTCCACAGGACGTTCCAATTGATGGTCTTGTAGCCACTGTTCAGTTTTTTCATGCATAGGTCTGTCTTGACCTAAAGCATAATTAAGGGCGCTCGCTGCACTTGCGCCATTGCTTATTTTTGCAATTGTTGCCATAACTCTTTATACCCCTTTTGAGCTTGAGCGAGTACTCCGTATGTATAGCGTAAAGCCTCGATCAGCTCTTTATCTTGGTTGTCCATCCGATCGAATTGATTGAGTTTCTTGGCGATTTGATTTAAATTGGTTCCTTGTTTTGAGAGTTCTAATAATAAAGATTTCGCTTGGTCATGTTCGAGATAAGGTTTTTTTAAATGAGATTTTTGTGCTAATTTTTTCGCATAAAGATTCGGAGAGAGTCCATATGTTTCTCCTGAAATTTTCAGCTTATTGTATTGTTCTTCAGATAATCTAAATTGAATGTACTTTGTTTGATTTTGTGATACTTCTTTCTGATCCATAAATAGCCTCCTCAAAGATAAAATGCCCCAGCGCTCATTCCTCAATCGCCCTTTGTCATTGATTTTGTAATAAGCATTGCGCCCTATTCGGTTACAATCATTATAACAAAATAGAAAATATAAACCCATAAATACTGCAAGCTATCACATTGTAATACAAAGCACTTCGTTCTTGTATTACAATGTGGCTTGAAAAGGGGGAAGTTTCACTTTCCCCTTTTATCCCCTTTGGATTGTGTCGATTTGCTTTACGCGAACGCCACCTACCCATTTTATAAAAATAAAATGGGCAAAAGATCTTTCTTTTTGTCATACAAAAAGAAGAAAAAAAAGAGACGATTTTCTTCTTCCGAAATCGTCCCTCTTTTTTCTAAAACCATGGATGAACGAACAAAAAATCTCTCGTATTTTGTTTGTTCATCCACTAAAAATATGCGAACAGTATGGCTTCATTCAATCCTGTTCTTACAAGTCAAAAGCATCGAATCGTCCTTGGACGATTCAACAAAAAAAGTAGTCGTTTTTGGACGACTACTAAGTTCTAAACATTCATTACCCAAAATCAATTTGGTCTAATATGTTCTCTCGACTTGCTTGGTCCAATCCAAGATATGTTAAAGTCATGGCTTCGCTTGAATGGTTTAATAGGTTCTGTTGCAAAGTTTTAAATCTACTATCAAATAAGGTAGAATAATAGAAAAAGATAGCAGGAGGAATGACGATGAATCATTTTAAAGGAAAGCAATTTCAGCAGGATGTGATTATTGTAGCCGTGGGCTACTATCTTCGTTATAACCTTAGCTATCGTGAAGTTCAAGAAATCTTATATGATCGTGGCATTAACGTTTCTCATACGACGATTTATCGTTGGGTGCAAGAATATGGCAAACTACTCTATCAAATTTGGAAAAAGAAAAATAAAAAATCCTTTTATTCATGGAAAATGGATGAAACGTACATCAAAATTAAAGGAAAATGGCATTATTTGTATCGAGCCATCGATGCAGATGGTTTAACCTTAGATATTTGGTTACGTAAAAAACGGGACACACAAGCAGCCTATGCTTTTCTTAAGCGGTTAGTGAAGCAGTTTGATGAACCGAAGGTTGTAGTCACAGATAAAGCCCCCTCTATTACAAGTGCCTTTAAGAAACTAAAAGAATACGGCTTTTATCAAGGGACAGAACATCGTACCATTAAATACCTGAATAATTTGATTGAACAAGACCATCGTCCAGTAAAGAGACGCAATAAATTCTATCGAAGTTTACGCACTGCCTCTACCACGATTAAAGGCATGGAAGCCATTCGAGGATTATATAAGAAAACCCGAAAAGAAGGCACTCTCTTCGGGTTTTCGGTCTGTACTGAAATCAAGGTATTATTGGGAATCCCAGCTTAAATCATAGATACCGTAAGGGATTTTATTCTTTATTTAAAACTTTGCAACAGAACCCAACCATTCATAACTGTAATGAGATTTATCTGGATCAATCCACATCCCAGATGGATAATCTGGATCACTAACTGAGAAACCCGTATTGGTAACTGAACCTGCCAATACCCTTCTATCATAGTTTTGAGCAAACTTAGTTGTAACTATTGCATCATTTTTAGAAACATTAGTGGCTGTCTGCGCTACAATCTGGTTTCCACCCGCACTGGTCGTTTCAGCCTTTGCTGCACTGCTACTACTTGCACTGGTCGTTTCAGCCTTTGCTGCACTGCTTGAGGTGCTGGTGGCTGTCACATCAGCTGACACTGGCTGGCCGGTAACTAGCATCCCTAATCCCAGTGAAAATAATGAAATCCCCATGACAGCCCAATTCTTACCGCGTTTATACAGTTTATAATGCGTTTTAGTCTCTCCAAAGTAATTATTCCTTAACATAAAAAACCTACCTTTCACACTATTTCAAATAAAATGTTGTCATTAAAATCCCGGTTTATTAAGGCTATCGGTTTTTTAAATTATAATAGAAACTACTAATATCCCCTTATATCCCTTAAATGGGGCCTATCTTTCGCACGAAAATATTTGAAATCATGCTAAAGTCCTATTATTAATTAAGTGGTCTTAATAAATCACGTTTATATTATAATAGCATACTTAAACTTTAAATTTAAATCACTGGCATCCCTCTCGTCTGTTCAGTGATCCGCCACTTATACAACTTTTTCGTATTCAACACATGTTTCGCCCAATCATCGGGATCATGCACAATATGATAGGCCATTAACACATTATCAGCCATGTTGATTCCTCCTATTTTGGTCATCAGTCATTCCTTAATGTGTTTAGTACACGTGCTGAGCCCTCAGACTAGCAATTATTTGAACCAAGCCACCAATCGATCAAATTAAGTTTGGTGATGACCAGTCTGGATCATCTTAACTACTTTAGTAACCGTTGGCTTAGGCGCTGGCATCGTTGGTTTTGCTGGGTTACCAGCATACTCCGCGGTTTTATCAGCTTTTGGCGTTACGGTTAGCTTACCGTCCTTATTGCAGCGTTGATGCTTGTCAAAAACTTGGCAACCTTCTTTCGTGGTGATTATTGAAACAACCCTGCTCGTCGTCTTGGGTCCGGCAGACCTGGAACTGAATCTGGCTATTCGGGGCTGGTGACCTCTGTGTGGTGACAGCAGCATGTATATCAAACCTTTACCATCTTCAAGCACGAAATTAGCTTGCATACTGTTTGATAAATATCGCCTAATTTGGATAATCCTACTGAACTATTGCAGGTGGCATCAGTTCATACAGCCAAGTAAAGCCAATAAGGTATACCCTAGTGGCCAGGTTGGTTTAGTCAAATAAAAATTTTAATTGGTTTCTTATAAGTGCATATAATTTCATCATCACTACCTGTCTGCTATAATGATGGTAAAGGTGGTGATGATTTGCGATTTATATTTAAGGCTTTAATAGTAGTTGTTATTATCCTTGCATTTCCTTTGTCCATAGTTCTTGTCTTTAAAAATTGGTCAACGGCCATTGGCACTAGCACACCCATGCAATTAAAGTTTGATTGGTTGGATCAGTACGAACCGATATACCTTTTTTGGAGTGGGATAATTCTGGCGGCGGTGTTAATTGTTTTATTGATTATCACACTTTTTTGGCCACGGTCACAGTCATTATATCTTCACCAAAAGTCTGATGGTCAAGTTACCATCAGTAAGAAAGCTATTGAGCATTTTGCTCTTTCAGCACTTCAACATGAACCCTTTATTGGTAACCCCAAGGTATCAGCTAAGTTATCACGAAAAAGGATCACACTTAAAATATCGGGTGATCTACTAAATTCAGTCAATGCCAAGAAACAGACTGCAAATTTTCTCAATCAATTAAAAAAAGATTTGCGTATTTGTCTTGGAATTTCTGAACAGAAAAAAATAAAAATCCGACTCGTTGATTTCAATGAGTCGGACGCTAATGTGCATCAATCTCGAGTTGTCTAGGAGGTGATAACGTGACCGAACTCATTAAAGCCTATTTTTGGCCACTAATTGGTGGAATTATAGGATTGCTCTTAGCGGTCCTTATCATCACTTTTGGATTTTTAAAGACGCTTTTTGTTTTGATTTTTATGGTAATCGGGATTACCGCGGGTTATTATATTCAAAAAACTGGTATCTTAACAAATGTTTTTAAATAACTGTTTGAATTATAAGGAGGAAAAATTATGCAGAACGGAACGCCAAGTGAAAAAACAACAACTAACGAAAAGTCTGGTATTAAAGGCAATTTAACATTTGATGATAAGGTTATTCAAAAAATAATTGGTATTGCACTTTCTGAAGTAGATGGCTTATTAACCGTAGATGGCGGTTTTTTCGCAAATGTTGCTGAAAAACTAGTTAATACTTCCGATGTCACATCAGGAATTGATGTAGAGGTTGGAAAAAAGCAGGTTGCAGTGGATCTCGACATTGTTGCTGAATACGGCATTGATATTTCTAAACTGTATGACAAGATCAAAAATGTTATCGTTCGGGAAGTAAAGAATATGACCGACTTAGAAGTAATTGAGGTAAATGTGAATGTTGTTGATGTCAAGACAAAGGAGCAACATGAAAAAGATTCGACTTCTCTGCAAGATCGCGTGAGCGATGCTACAGACAAAACGAAGGAAGCCGTCAGTAAGGGCGCAAATAAATCGAAGGAAACATTAAGTGACAGCGTTGATAAAGTAACGTCTGACAATAAATCTAGTCGTGTTAACTAAGGGGGTGAGTAAATATGGGACTTATTTGGTCATTAATCGTCGGGGCAATCATTGGTGCCATTGCTGGCGCAATCACTAACCGTGGTGCTGCTATGGGCTGGATTGCAAATATCGTAGCTGGTTTAATCGGTGCGTGGATTGGCCAAGGCCTCCTTGGCACTTGGGGCCCTTCGTTAGCTGGCATGGCATTGATACCATCGATCATCGGGGCAATTATTTTAGTTCTGATTGTTTCATTAGTTGTTGGTCGAACCAGTAAAAAGTAAGGGGGAATTTTATGGACGTCTTGAAAAGTGTATTTAAGTTTATGATTGCTTCTACGCTCATTGTAGGTGGTGTCCTCATCGGTGGCACCGTCTTGGCTGCTAAGAAAGTAGATGGCATTGGTGATACATTGCAACAAAAATTACATGGATAATTAGCCAAATTTATCTGTATTAGGCTTCTTAGAACGTAAATGATTGAGCAATTGAAGATCAGTTAATCAATATTTAAATTTGCAATCTACCTTATAAGTGTCATTCACACTATCTCTTGTAGGATCTCCTTATTAGACAAGCAAATTAAAATGTGGAATAATACTGTTGTAACAAATACATTATGGGAGGTTATATTATGAATCTAGATGACAAAATTGATAGCACCAAAGATAAGGTAAGTGGAAAAGCTAAAGAAGTTGAAGGCAAGGTTACGAACGACAAGGCCCGCGAAGCTGAAGGTAAGGGTCAAGGTATTCTAGGTAAGGCTAAAGATAAACTGTCAGATGCCAAAGATGCTGTTAAAGATACGGTTGATAACGTAAAGGAAAAGTTAGATAAAGACGATAAATAAATTATCATTTTTAAGAAGACCAAAATCTGGTCTTCTTTTATTTTTTCACGCTTGTTACCTTGTTTTTTCTCCACACTGTAATACGCGGCTTATGTGGTCGCTGCGGCTTTTTACGTTACCACCGTCCATCTTTAAGCTGATGTTCTAAGTCACCCAAGCAACGTGTCTCTGTGCGACTGACAAGGCCAAATCTGCTATTTACCATCTGGCCCATGCCGGCCACCTCCAAATTTTGGGCAAAATAAAAACGCCACGCTATTTAGCACGACGTCTATTATCCTTACACCATCTTATCGAGCCGAGCACCCGCCTGTGCCCACTCCGGAAACTCATACCCGTATTTACTATGAATTAATCATGATATCGCCACCTCCTGACCATATGCAAAAAAAACAGTGATTAGCTGAACTTTTCGATAAATCTATTAAAAGTTTCCGTAGTCCCATTTGCAATTAGTACAACTAAAGCTTCATAGCTAATTTATCAAATTCTTGTATATCAATACCCGTTGCTCCAATTAAATCAAGAATAATCTCCTTTGCTAAGTCTTTACTATAGGAATTTAATTGTTCTGTGAAATCTGGCTCTTCACTTTCATACAGGCCATTGAGCAGTGGAATAATGTAACTATAGATATACACTATTAGTGGATATTCGGTAGATTGCAAATTTAATCCGAATTTTTGGACAAATTTGTCAGCATAACCTGATACGGTGTTTGCCAGTCGAGTATTTTAAGCGGTCGCTGGTTAATTTGGAGTAACGTCGTCGTTAAATCTTGAGCACTAATGTGCTCAAAACGAGTCCCTTTAGGATAAAAATAACGTAAATTCCGATTAAAGCGTTCATTACTACCACGTTCAGCTGGCGTATAAGCATGGCAGTAATAGGTCTTAATACCATATTGTGATTCAAGTGATACTAGCCCACTAAACTCAGTGCCACGGTCCACAGTAAAGCTGTGCACCGGACCATTAAAAGTGGTTAGGAACTTAGTTAGTGCTTCATTAACAGTCGCTGTCGTCCGATCTTTTAACCGGTATGCCCAAAGGAACCGTGATTTGCGATCGATTAAAGTTAATAAAACTGCCTTACTATGCCCACGAGGACCAACGACTGTATCTAGTTCAAAATCGCCGATGCGATTACGTTGATTAATCATCATGGGACGCTGTTCAATTGATCGCCCCAAAGATTGATTATATTTGGATCGTTGGTCAACGTTACGCCGTTGGCGTACGCCATGTTCAGGTAGATCATTCAAGGAGAAATCAATTCTCCCCTTATTTAGCCAATTATAAATAGATTTAGTAGCTAGTTTAAATTCGTGAGCAATCATTCCTGGTGACCAGCTTAGTTTTCCGACCACATCGTGATCGCTTGTATTCGGCATCTGTTTGTGCTAATTCAGCCTGATAAGGTTGACATCGAGATAATTCATAAGAAATTGTTGACGGTGATCGGTTCAGCCGAACGCCCATTTGGATATTGGACAGCCCTAGTTCACAAAAGGTTTCGATTTTAATTCGTTCGGAATAGGTTATACTAGACAAAAGATCAGCTCCTAAAAGATGGGTTTGTGGTAAACACCATTTTAAAGGAAGCTGATCTTTTTTGTCCGAACAGCGTTCGGATTAATTTTACAATCTACCGATTATGCTTATTTTTGGCATTTTGATGGGATTAGTCGCTGGGCCACTATCTAATAAATTTAAAATACTGAAATTACCAGTAGGTCTCTCAACTATCTTATTAGCAATTGCAGGTCTCTCCCTGTTCTTCTTAAGAAATAATACTGGTATTATTCTTTACGCCTTAGCTACCGGTTTAGGAATGGGCTTATGGAACGCACTTGATAATTTATTAAACTTAAAAGTTATCCCCGATCAAAATCGTGTTGCATTTTTCTTAGGTGTTTACAACTTAGGTAATACAATTACACAAGCTATCGCACCCGTTTTAGCCGCTGCCGTCATAAGTCTTTTTGGTTATTCTGGAATTTTTATTGTTTCATTTATTTTTTCCTTGATTGGTGGTATTTCAATGCTATCGATTAAATCATTAAAACGTTAGTAAGATATTTTTTAGCAATCCTTATTTAAAGTTAAGGATTGCTTTTTGTTCTCTTCAGTTGCAATCGCTTGCAACTCGCAACTATCCTCTGCTATGCTCGTGCCAACAATGGTAATTGTTTATTCACCTAAATTTAGGATGGAGGTAATTAAATGACTGAAAGTTATCAATTTGATGTTTTGTACTTAGGCGCGGGGCATGGTGCCTTCGACGGGGCGGTTCCACTAGCTAATAGTGGTAAAAAAGTCGCCATTATCGAAGCGGACAAAATCGGGGGAACTTGTCCAAACCGTGGATGCAACGCGAAAATTACGCTGGACAACCCGGTTCAACTTTTACGCCACCAAGAACGCCTTGATGGCATTGTAAATGGTGACTTAAAGCTGGATTGGACTGCCAATGTAGAACATGAACACGAAGTCATCGACGGCTTGCCGGACATGATTACTGGTTTACTCGACTCTGTTGACATCGAAATTATTCACGGTCGTGGAAAATTTGTTGATGCTCACACCATCGAAGTGGATCAACAGCGCTACACCGCTGACAAAATCGTGATTGCAACGGGGCTACGTCCCCACCATCTAGATGTTATGGGCTCAGAACTTACGCATGACAGTACCGATTTTATGAACCTCAAACAGCTTCCTGAAAATATCGTAATTATTGGCGCGGGCTATATCGGCATGGAATTTGCCACGATTGCCAATGCTGCCGGCGCGAACGTCACTGTACTTTTACGCCATAATCGGGCGTTGCGCAAATTTAATCAAGATTACGTAAAACAAGTCATTGCCGACCTCGAAAAACGAGGGGTGAAGTTCATTTACAACGCTCAGGTGGATCGTTTTGAGGAAGACGGTTCTCATTTTACCGTGTCTTATAACGATCACGAAACCCTCACCACCGACTGGATTTTGGATGCTACCGGACGAATTCCTAACATCGAAAACATCGGATTAGACGAAGTAGGCGTTAGTTACAATGCTAACGGGATCGAAGTTAACGATCATCTTCAAACTAACATTGATAACATCTATGCTTCTGGTGATGTGCTTGATAAAGAACAGCCTAAGCTCACCCCGACTGCGATCTTTGAATCTAGTTATTTAACCCAACTTTTCACAGGAAAGACTACTGACGCAATCAACTATCCGCCCATCCCAACCATTGTCTTTACCTCACCACAAATCGCACAGGTTGGTATGAGCGTCGA
Organism: Dellaglioa algida; assembly: GCF_030127605.1. Lineage (NCBI taxonomy): Bacteria > Bacillati > Bacillota > Bacilli > Lactobacillales > Lactobacillaceae > Dellaglioa > Dellaglioa algida. Next base: position 8,147 of record NZ_JANXLE010000011.1, on the reverse strand, counting down.
AGAAGCTCAGCAAAATCCTGATTACACCATTAAAACTAATCATCTTCCTGACGGATGGTTCCGCCAAGTTGATAAGGAAACAATTGGTGATAACACCTTGATTTACGATCAAGACCATCATCTTGTAGGAGCAGCTGAAGTTAGTGAACATGCTGCCGATGCAATTAACGTTTTATTACCAGCAATTGAGTTTCAATATACAGCTGAACAACTAGGCCGCATCGTACCTCTCTTCCCTACTTTGGGAGCGGACGTCTGGTCACAGATTTAAAAAAACGCTGAGCCTCTTTTAAGGAGACTTGAAGTGAACCCCCGGTATTGGACCAAAATCCAATATCGGGGGTTTTATATTGACCAAGTATTCTAAAACATTAAAGGTGAAAGTTGTTCAGGAATATCTTTCATCATCGTCAGGTTACAAATTATTATCAAAGAAATATGGAATTAAAAGTGAATCTTTGGTTTCTTCTTGGGTGCAACGTTATAAGGCCTTTGGCCTAAATGGCCTTGATATTCTATCTCCAAAGAAATCTTTTGATGGTTCATTCAAGCTGAATGTTTTAAAATGGATGAAAACGAATAAGGCTTCTTATCCGAAAACTGCACTTCATTTTAATATCTCAAATGTCGGAACTATTTGGCAATGGCAACATACGTGGGAGATTGAAGGTGCTGATGCCTTATATCGTTCCAAAGGACGGCAAACAATTATGTCAGCTGATAAACAATCGAAGAAAAAGCAACAAACTGAATTAGAACGGCTTAGAGAAGAAAATGAATTACTACAGATTGAGAATGAATACTTAAAAAAATTAAGAGCCTTAGTCCAGGAAGAAGAAGCCAAAAAGCACAAATCATCAAGGAACTAAGGCTTAAACATAAATTAGTTAAAATTTTGCAAGTCGTCGGTATGGCTAAGAGTACTTATGAATACATTATTAGTCATGAACCAGACGGTTCATCCAACAATGATAAACAAGTTATTAAACAATCAATTCAAATGATTAAAAAGAAACATCCGGCATATGGTTATCGTCGTGTAACTGGTGAATTACGCCGAATGAATTTCTTAGTAAATCATAAAAAAGTGCTAATCTTAATGCGTGAAATGCAGTTACTTTCTTCCGCATTTAACAAACGTACCCGTAAGTATAATTCATATAAGGGTACTGTTGGTACCGTTGCTAAGAATTTGATTAACCGCCGATTCTTTACAAATCGACCTTATCAAAAATTAGTGACAGACGTTACTGAGATCCGTTGGGGAGGCAAAACGATTGATGAGCGTGCCTATTTTACATGTATTTATGATTTATTTTCAGGTGAAATTCTAGGACATCAAATTAGTAAACATCCAACTGTTCAATTTACAACAACCGTTTTAAAACAAGCAGTTAAGAAAATCCCTAAGGATTTAAAATACCGGACTACGGTCCACTCAGATCAAGGATTTCAATATCAACATCAAGATTGGGTTAATATTTTAAAAGAACATCGTATTTTTCAAAGTATGTCTCGCAAAGCAACTTGTTTAGATAATGCAACAATGGAAAGCTTTTTTCATATTATGAAAGCTGAGGCTTTTTATCAAAAAGAAACCGATACCTATGAAACGTTAGTTTCACAAATATCGGTTTGGATAAATGATTACAATTTTTCTAGAATTAAAACAAAACTGGGTTATAAAAGTCCGGTTGAATATCGAATTTTTACAACCCAGAAAGTCGCTTAAAGTTTCGTCCAATATTTGGGGTTCACTTCACGCTGTCTTTTTTTATTTGAACTAATGAATTGTAAAATCATTTTAACCTTGTAGTTTGTCTTTATTTTTCTTTTTCTTGTTCTTCGATATGAGTTGAAACTTGCTCAAGAATACTAAAAATATGAAGATCGTCAAGGCTATAAATCATATTTTTACCAGCTCTTTTTGATTTTACTAATCTTGAAGTCTTTAAAGTTTTTAACTGGTGAGAAATGGCTGATTGTTCCATACTTAAAGACTGCGCAATTACTCCAACACTAAGTTCTTCTTTCTGTAAAAGAAATAAAATTGAAAGACGTGTAGGGTCACTAATCATTTTAAATATCTTACTTACCTCTTGGATAGAATCATTTGTTAACGGAGAAGTTGATGATGATTTCATAAAACTTCCTCTCTTTCATATGTGTGTTCGTTCATGTTTAGGTTAGCACAAGATTTTTATAAAGCAAGGTTTTTCCATAAGCAGAGCTGTTTTATAGTCCAATTTTTTTATTAACTAAATAAGATAACTATTTTTTTGACAAATCAGATAGAGCAATATATAATGAACGCATAAACATATGAATGTTATTTCATATGTAATTCGTAAGCGTTACGATTTCAAAAAAATAGTTTTATTAAGAAGGGTGATAGAAATGAAAGAGATTCAAGAGCAACACTCACACGAAAATAATAGTCACGATCATGACCATGATCATGGGAAAATGCCAATTATTTTGTACTTTATTGGTTTAGCATTGGCAATTGTTGCGCTGTTCTTAAGTGACGAATATCAATTCATAAAAAACATCATGTTCTCACTCGCTACAATCAGCGCTGGGTATCATGTCATTGTTCTTGAAGGCCTTGGAGAAACAATTGAGAACTCAAAAAACCAAAAAAAGTTCATGCCTAATTCTCATATTTTAATGGGATTAGCGGCAATCGGAGCTTCTTTAATGGGGAATTTTTGGGAAGGAACATTATTGATTCTTATTTTTTCTGGAGCACATTTTTTGGAAGATTATGCAGAAGGAAGAAGCAAACGAGAAATAACGAAATTACTCGAAATGAATCCAACGACTGCCCGGTTAATCCTACCTGATGGCAGTACAAAAAATGTAGATGTCAGTGAATTAAAAGTGGGAGATCAACTTCAAGTTTTGAATGGCGATCAAGTACCTATTGATGGCGTCATTTTGTCTGGATCTACATCCATTGATGAGTCGTCTATTAATGGAGAAAGTATCCCGAAAGAGAAATACAAAGGAGATGGCGTCTTCGGGAGTACAATTAATGGAACAGGTAGCTTCACGATGAAAGTCACCAAAGAAAACGAAGATACAGTATTTTCAAAAATTTTACAATTAGTGAACCAGAACCAAGATAACCAAACAAAAGCTGCGAGTATTATCCAAAAATTTGAACCCAAATACGTCACAGTTGTTTTAATTGCCATTCCGTTATTCATGTTATTGGCACCTTTTCTACTTGATTGGACATGGTCACAAAGTGTCTATAGAGGATTAGTCCTTTTAGTTGCAGCTTCACCGTGTGCTTTAGCAGCAGCTACTGTCTCGGCAACGCTATCGACGACTTCTAATTTAGCCAAAAAAGGAGTCCTTTCAAAAGGTAGTTCTTACCTGTCTCAATTAGCCGATATTAAAGCAATTGCATTTGATAAGACGGGCACCTTGACCAAAGGAAAACCTGAAGTAACCAATTATTATTTTGCTGATTCCGTGAACGAAGAAAACATGATTGATATCGTAGTAGCTCTTGAAAAAGAATCCAATCACCCTTTAGCAGATGCTATTCTAAGAAAGTTTGAGCAAAAAAACAAACTAACTATTGATGTAGAAAACCAGATTGGTAAAGGATTGACAGGAGATTACAAAGGGAGAAATTATCGTATAGGAAAACCGACTTCGTTTGATGATGTTTCAGATGAGTATAGTCGTTTAAATAATGAATGGGCTTCAGAAGGTAAGACAGTCGTGTACGTAGCAGTAGATGAAGAGGTTCTAGGCCTTATTGCCCTCATGGACATTCCAAGTGAACATGCAAAAGCAACCATTGAGTATTTCAGAAAACAAGGTATACACACCACATTAATTACTGGTGACTCAGAAATGACGGGAAAAGCGGTTGCTAAACAATTGGGAATAGATGAAGTGATTGCAAATGTCATGCCGGAAGACAAATCCAGAATAATAGACGAACAAAAAGAAAAATACGGTGTGACCGCCATGGTTGGAGACGGTGTAAATGATGCTCCTGCTCTTGTTAATGCAGATGTGGGAATCGCTATGGGAGATGGGACTGATGTGGCAGTAGAGGTATCTGATTTAGTTTTAATGCAAAACAATTTATCAAAATTGGTACAATCTCATAATATTTCTTCGAAAATGAACCGTGTTATTTGGCAGAATATTATTTTTTCAATGGCCGTTGTTGCTTTTTTAATTGTCGTTAGTTTCTTGGGCTTAACGGATATTGCCATCAGTGTCATTATTCATGAAGGAAGTACATTGGTTGTTATTTTGAATGGACTTCGATTGCTAAGGGCAGTCTAAAGAATGATTGCACACCTTCAAATTAATCGAGTAATAGAGATAATTAAGGATTACACTACATTTTTTATCTCTATTATTTATTTATATTTATCTAGATGTTCAAAGTCAAAATGATATGTCAACCATACTCTTGTGGCGTGACTTGAATACAAGACACATGAAATTATATAAAATCGTGTATCGAGAATCCTATATCTATAGGGTTCTTTTTTTATACCGGTGTCCAATACACGATTTCGTGGTATAATGAATGAAATCATGTATCTTTTTTGTGAGAGGAGAGACCATTTCAATGAGTTATAATGTACAACCATTACGAACGCAGCAAGAAATCAACGACTTTTTATTCTGTTTAAGACGCAACAAAAACGCCGAACGCGACGTTTTCTTGTTTTTGATCGGCATTAATAGCGGTTTACGCATGTCTGATATCGTGAAATTAAAGAAAAAAGACGTGATTTCCTCGAAAAACCCACGTATTGTGGAGCAAAAAACCGGAAAAACACGCATTTTATATTTAAGCAGCCTGCAGGAGTTGATCCAGGACTACACGAAAGACCTGAAGCCAGAAGATTATTTGTTTCCCAGTACTAAAGGCGGTCATTTAGAAGTCAATACGGTCTATCAGATGTTTCAAAAGGTCGCCGCATTATTAGATCGGGACGATATTGGCACGCACACGCTGCGCAAGACATTTGGTTACCACTATTACAAGAAAACCAAAGACGTGGCTACACTCATGGAAATATTCGGTCACAGCAGCGAAAAAATCACCAAACGCTATATCGGGATCAATGAAGATGAAATCAGTGAGACATTGTTGAACTTCCGTTTAGGTTTCTAACTTTAAGACAATATTTTCAAGAATTCATTGTTTTTTGATATCTAGATAAATTCACGAAAAAAGTATCTAAGATAGCATAGATATCTTGGTTCTGTTGCAAAGTTTTAAATCTACTATCAAATAAGGTAGAATAATAGAAAAAGATAGCTGAGGTTATAACGAAGATAATAGCCAACGGCTACAATAATCACATCTTTTTGAAATTGTTTGCCTTTAAAATGATCCATTTTCATTCCTCCAAGCTATCCTTTTACTCTAATTTACCCTAAAATAAACTTATCAGAAAAACTTTGCAACAGAACCGTCTAAGTCATACCCTGCCTTGATACAAATATTTAGTAATCGTCCATAGACCCTTGCTGACAATTCGTTGATTAATTCCACTTGATAGACTTCATCATAATTAATTTTCATATTTATCGCTCCTTACATTTTATATTTTACTTCCAAAATTGATACCACTTTCTAGGTGCTTCAATCGGCTGTTCTGAACCGTTGTTTACTTCTTGCGATTGTTTGTCTGTCTGTTCCTCTTTGGTGTCCTCTGATGGTATTTTAAGAGCTTTTAAGCTGTCATTCTCCGCCTTGTATTCTTCTAGCAACTTTTTATCTTGCAAGGCTAAACGCTGTTGCTGGTCTAAGAGGTTTTGAGTTTGTTGAATAATTTTTTTTAATTCCGAATTTGATGTTTGTTCTTTATCTAAGAATTTCTCTAAAACAGAAATTCTTTCTTTAAGATAGGATTTTTCTTTGTCTTCTTGCTTATCTTCTAGACCGTCTGCTTTGTCTTCTTGATTATCTTCTAGACTGTCTGCTTTGTCTTCTTGCTTATCTTCTAGACTGTCTGCTTTGTCTTCTTGCTTATCTTCTAGACCGTCTGCTTTGTCTTCTTGCTTATCTTCTAGACCGTCTGCTTTGTCTTCTTGCTTATCTTCTAGACTGTCTGCTTTGTCTTCTTGCTTATCTTCTAGACTGTCTGCTTTGTCTTCTTGCTTATCTTCTAGACCGTCTGCTTTGTCTTCTTGCTTATCTTCTAGACTGTCTGCTTTGTCTTCTTGCTTATCTTCTAGACTGTTTAACCAACTTTTTATTAATGTTTGTTCTTTGTCAGATAATACTATTGTATTTTTTCCGGATATTTTTTTCCAATTTCCGATAGATAAATTTTGTTTCTTTTTTTCATAACTGATTTTGTTTTGTAAATACTTTTTACTAATACCTAATTCGTCCGCCAGCTCTTTTATTGTTTTTAATTCTTCACTCATGATAAATCCTGCCTTTTAACTGTTGGTAAGTACTGCTCAATTGCTTTTTTGAGATACTTCGCTACATTACGTTTAGAATAGGCTTCTTGTTTGCTGGCAACATAAGACAAGTGGTCTTTGACACCATTTAGCCCTCTTAATTCTTTCAGTTCGTCATAAAGCGGATAAACATTCTTCTGTAAGCCTACCATTGTGGCTGTATCCATAATATCATTCATGCCAATTAAGAAATTTTCAGATAAAAGTCTTGTATATTTACTTTCCATTGCCTGTTTTAGTAAGTCCGCTTCATTTCTTGATTTTTGCTTTTTATCGGCTTGATAGTCTTTATCTCCCAACTTGTAACTATTATCGTCAGCACAACGTTTCTTCTCGATATGAAAGACTATGCTATCAATCGAACGCCCTTTCTTTCTCACTTAAGATTTGTATGAACTGGTTTTCAATCATTTGTTCCGAATGACTCATTTGATCCCCTCTCATTTCCATAGTTGCCACCATTTTTTAGATTCTGTTTTTACCGGCTCTTTTTCTTTTGCCTTGTTTCGTTCTTCTTCTGATAACTTCAATTGAGCTTTCAGTCGTTCAATTTCTTCCTGCGCCTCACCCCTTATCGACGAGCCATCTTTCATATCCTCCTGAGGCATTTTAAGAGCTTTCAATTCATTGATTTCTGATTTATACTCTTCTAGTAATTTTTTATCCTGTAAGGCTAGACGTTGTTGCTGGTCTAATAGCTTATGAAGCTCTTTTTTTTCTGATTGGAGTTCGGACACTAGATTCCTTAAAAATAAAATCTCTTCATTCCCCTCTGGATTGCCATCAACTGAATTATTCACGTTGTCGTCAACAAAAACTTTTTGTTGACGTTTTTTAGTTGACGTTTTGTTAAAAAAAGCATTCTTAATAACTTTTTGACCATCAACGTCAACGTAAACGGTATTTCCTTTTTTTGACGTAAATTGACGTAAATCTATTGACGATTCTTTTTTTATTTTTTGCCATACAGCTTGCTTTGAAACACCTATTTCATCCGCAATTTCTTTTATGGTTTTTAAATTTTCACTCATGGATTTCTCCTTTACCTCGAACACTTGCACGTTCTGGTTGTTCAAGGTCTTGTAATTTTACAGTTGGTAAGTATTGATCAATCGCCTTTTTAAGATACTTCGCAATGTTCCCTTTAGAGTAAGGCTCTTGCTTATCATGAACATACGATAGGTGTTTTTTTACTCCCTCAAACCCTCTTAATTCCTTTAACTCGTCATAAAGCGGATAGACGTTCTTTTGCAAACCTGCCATAAGTGCCGTGTCCGTCATTTCAAGAGGGGATAAGAGAAAGTTTTCAATCAATAATCGTGTGTACTTGCTTTCCATTGCCTGCTTAACTAGAACAGCTTCGCTTTGTTCTTTTTGCTTTTTATCTACTTGAAAAGCCGTATCTTCCAACTTGTAGCTGTTATCGTCCGCTCGGCGTTTCTTCTCAATATGAAAAACAATAGAATCAATCGAACGTCCTTTTTTGACTTTCTCATAAGACACGTTAAAGGACGTATGGGCGTTGATTTCTTCAATGGCATTTTTTAATACACGGTTTTCAAAACTTTGAAAACGTGTATATTCATTAATCGTATCAGTGATTTCTCGCAACTCTTTCACTGTGATTGAGGGGTTGCGGTAGGCTTCCACTTGCTCGGCTCTCCGTCCACCTTTAACACTAT
>NZ_JANXLE010000010.1:0-47445 GCF_030127605.1 Dellaglioa algida | reverse complement strand
TTTAAAAAGAGGCTTTCTGAAAAATAATTTCAGAAAGCCTCTTTTCTATTTGATTTCTTTTAATTTAATCAATGGGGCATAACTAATTAACATCATTAAGCTTAATCCTAAAATATATAACGGTAAACTTGTAATGGAATCATTGTGCATAAGGCTCATTAAGTAAGTTAAACCACTGACAACTAAGTAATAACCCAGACTGAACCAGCCACTGGCGCTTCCCATAATCTGCTCATACCCAATTAACGCACGATTTAAAGCATTAGGTAACGTAATATTTAAACCCAGGAATACAAAGAAAATACCAGCTAACATCCATGCAGGTTGATCAACAGTTGCAGCAACTAAAAGTCCTGCGGCTGATATAGTACTTAAAATAAGTCCGCTAAAGGCAATAATTTCAGGACGATACCGATTAATTAAGTGGTTAACGATAAGTGCTCCTAAGAGACTAACACTGGCAATAATGAGACCTAACAGGCCATATTGAAAGGCAGAAAAGTTAAAATGACCCTCGAAAATAAAAGGTGCTTCCGCGTAGTAACTAAATAAAATACCATTTATGCCGCCAATAACTAGGCCATAACGCCAGACTACAGGATTAGACAATAATTGTTTTAAAACAAGCCACTGGGAAACCTTGATTAATGTAGATGGCTGTTTTTGCCGTGTTTCAGGTAATCGAATTCCACTGTACAGTAAAACGACTACAGCAAGGCTAATTAGCGTTGTAAAGACATTTCGATAGCCTAACGTTGTTTGGACTAAACCGCCAATTAAGGGTCCTAACGCGGGAGATAAAGCCATGGCGGCACCAGTTTTAGCAAATACCTTGGTTCCTGTAACACCTGAAAAGCTTTCACGCATAATCGTTTGCGTGACAACAGAGCCTGCACTGGCGCCAAAAGCTTGAATTAATCGGAAGAATAGTAGCCATTTGAAAGAAGGACTCCAGTAAAGGCCAATATTTCCGATTAAATAAATGATAATACCGCCTAACATTGATGGTCGGCGACCACAATAGTCAGCAAGTTGTCCCCAAAATAAAACGCCAATGGCAAATGCGATAAAGTAGATACTCATTGTTAATTGAATTTGGTTGGCGCTAACACTTAAAGCCTGACTTAAGGCCGGTAAAATTGGGGTAAAGATTGATTCACTAATTTGTGGGAAACCCACTAAAGTTATAATTAATGCTAGGGATGGGACTTTTTTTCGGACGTTTTTCATCACAATTTCTCCTAAAATTTAATTTGCGAAAAAACGTCCTCGTCCATCTACAGCGACACAAACCATTATATTTTCATATTCCATGGGTTGTCACCTCATTTCTGTGTATTGTACTTTAACATGTGTATTCTAAATTTGTCAAAAAAGATAGTCTGCTAGAAATACTGTACGAGTTAAAAAATATAATAATATTGTGTCCATATATGTGTTGTACAACTTTGTTTTTTGTTGTTTAATAGAGACTGATAAAAAATTTAGGGGGAGATTAAGAATGAAAAAGGTATTGGTAGTTTTGGGAACAACGATTGTTTTGTTATCATTAGCCGCATGTGGGAAGAGTGAGAGTACATCTAAGGATTCATCGTCTTCTGAGGCAAAGTCATCTAGTATGTTAAAGGAGAAAGAAAATTCAAGTAAAAAGGAATCAACGAAGAGAGAGTCAAGTAAAAAAGAGTCAATGAAGAAAGTGTCAGGGGAAAAGGCCAAAGCTATTTCTGAAAGTAAGGCTGAATCAATAACGGCTGCTAAAGCATCTAGTATTACGGCGGAAAGCTCGGACAAAGCGGCTAACGAAATGACAGCTGTAAGGAACGAATTAGCTAAGGGATTTGTCTTATCGCCTAAACTATTTAACGGCATAGATGTTGATAAAGCAATGGAAAAATCAGGCGCACCACAGAATATTGTTAGTGACTATACTAAGGTAGGATACGTTAAAAATGATTCAACGATACGTATGGAACAAATGAGGAGTGCATTTGACGTTAAATACACGATAACAAAAACGTATGTAGTAATCGATGGAAGTACTATTCCATATACAACACAAGGCACAGGGGTTACTTTCGGATCATGGACGGAACCTCATGGTAAGGATGTAATTACTATGAATTTAAGAACAGAATCTGGTGCTAAAAGCATAGTGGATTCAGTAATGACACAGAATTAATCGTGGCCGTCGAGTCTACTAAAATGGAATAAATATAGTTTAAAGCATTCGCGATAGCGGATGCTTTTTTTGTATTTCGTGATATGACATGGGCACCTTAATTATAAACAAAAATGCACCTGCTCATTTGAGCAGGTGCATTTTCACGCGATATTTCCACATGATCTATTTTGCCGAATTTAGACGCAACGTTGTAAAACACTTAATTGGGTAAGTAGGGATCGAACCTACAGATTGCGGATTCAGAGTCCGGCGCCTTACCAGTTTGGCTATTACCCATTAATAATTAACTTCCTAATTTTAGCGATATAACGACTTTTTGTCAAATTAAAAATGATAATATTTTGATTAATAAATAAGAAATAGTAAAGATGGTTAATTATTGATAAAGATAATCGAATAAACCTTCGATGACTGAGAAAAAAAGCTATAATAAAAATATGCAAAGTGAAAAATATGATAAATATTTTTACGTCGTTTATTAAATTATCAATCGTGACAGTTAGTTTGGTCATGATTATCATTCTATGAATAAGCCTGAGGCGAACATATTGGAAATAAAATTAAGACGTGAATTAAAAAAATTATACACTAGATTATTGATTGCGAGTGTTACAACATTACTGATAGGGACGACGAAGGTTATTTTACAATACGAGTGGTTGTCATTTGTTATGTGGGGTGCCGCGATATATTGTCTAGGTCTGTATGTGTATTGCTGTTTTATTCAATTTTTAATTTGGCAGAAAAAGCATTGACATCAATTCTGTATGGGTTATACTTAAAAGAGTATTTTTGCCCAATGGTCAAATTGGTTAAGACGTCGCCCTCTCAAGGCGGAATTACGGGTTCGAGCCCCGTTTGGGCGATCAGAGTGCTTATAGATAAATTTTAATTATCAAAAAAAGAGTTAACACGGCGATGTGTTAACTCTTTTTTTGTTTAAATATCCTGTTCAAATGACAGTTCAATTAAATATTTATCGTGATGCGTCAAGTAGGTGGTCGTTACCCAAACATCCATATAGTCGGGAACTGAATTTTCTAATTTATTATTAAAATAATCTAGTAGATCACCGTGTTTTGCGACGAATTCATCGGCAAGACGATTAACGGTTAACTGATCTGGCAAAAAATAAATATCAGCATCGGCAACTTTAGTGCTACCAGGCAAGACGATTGTAAGTGAATTTGTATAAGTTAACCGAGAAAAGAAAACCTGATCGGGATGTCGTCTAATAAAAGATAAGACGAAGAATATGGAATCTGAATTACTAGCCATAAGTGTGTGCCTCCTAGAATGATTTACTTTATTATATAAGGCTAAATGAAATTGTTTAGCCTTATTCTAGCATAATCATAAATTAAATGGGTATTTACGGATTAAAAGTTGTTTCAATTTATGGGTTTTTCTTTAGGTAAAATCTTTATGGTAGCGTATACTTAATAATACAAACATTAAATTATTTTATTGGGGGGTGCCGGCGATGAAGACGGTTCATTTTTATTTAGTAAGGCATGGTCAAACACGTTTAAATAGATTAAAGAGGTTACAAGGAGTGACTAATTCTCGTCTGACACACAAAGGACGAGAAGCGGCTAGAAACCTAGGCACGCAATTAAAAGATATGGACTTTGAAGCAGTTTATACTAGTGATTTAAAACGAACACAGGATACCGCGAACTTTATTCTTGAAAAAAATAGATATGCGTTCGATATACAACCATTAAAAGGCCTTAGGGAAGTTGATTTTGGTCGATTAGAGGAAATGAAAAATAAAAAATTAATTCCGTTACTTGTGAAAAAGTTTGGATTTTTTAAGGTGATTAAAGCCGTATTAGGACATAATCGATTTAGGGACTTAGTCGATATGTTTGCGGAACTTGAGGGGACAAGTCAAGCTGAAACATATGACAGCATGACTAGTCGAATTATTGAGACGCTGACTGATATTGGTAGTCAGTACCAAACGCGCGGTGGAAATATTTTAATTGTGTCACACGGACTTGTTTTATCAAGTTTTATTGATAGTCTAGAAAAAAATCAATTACCGATAATGCTCTTAAAAAATGCCAGTGTTAGTAACGTTGATTTTGAAAAAGGAAAGTTTAAAGTTGTTAAGATTAACCAAAAGGGGTGATTGTCGTTGCTATATTTTGAAACGACAAATAAAATTCAGCAGTTAGTCCATGAAGGAATCGTTCCAGGAGCCTCATTTGGAATTGTGCATCATAATAAAATAATAGCGCAAAATTTTCTTGGTTATTCACAATTAGTTCCCGAATCCGAAGTATTAGTTGACGATGCACTCTATGACGTGGCCTCTTTAACGAAAGTTGTTGGAACGACCACGCTTATCTTGAAGTTACAAGAAGAAGGAAAATTGAATATTGATGATCCCATAAAAAAATATCTAGCTGATTATCAAGATGAACGAGTGACCCTGCGACATCTACTGACGCATACGGCTGATTTTCAAGGATATATAAAGGATCGAAATCAGTTATCTGCGCCCGCGTTAAAACAAGCGTTATTTGGATTAACTAATGGTAATAGTCTCGGCGAAACGGTTGTTTATAGTGATATTGGACTCATCTTTTTAGGGTTTATTATTGAAGAAATTTTAGATATTCCAGTCCAAAAGGCGCTGAAACAAGAAATTCTAGTGCCCCTTGGCTTAGCTGATAGTACGTTTAATCCCAATGTTGACAGAAGTGTCCCAACAGAGATTATTCCCGAATTGGGTCTTTTGAGAGGGATTGTTCATGATCCTAAGGCGCGCATTTTAAAAGAGAATTGTGGATCTGCCGGACTTTTTTCAACTGTATCTGATTTACTTAAATTTATGAAGTGGTTTATGAGTGATGACCCTACACGGCCCGTTTTAAAACCAAGAACGACCCAAATGTTATTTAGCGATCAAACGCCAACTGGACACTTAGGTCGGTCGCTTGGCTGGGACCTTCGTGGAAGTAACAAGAACTTATCTGTCTATCATACTGGTTTTACGGGGACGTTCATGCTAATGAACCAGACTACAAAAGATGGATTAGTTGTTCTGACTAATAGGGTACATCCAACGAGCGATAATACGCTCTACCTCGAAAAACGTGATGAAATTGTAACTAGTTTTTTAACGGAACACAATGAGATTGTAACCGATTCGCATTCAAAAATGTAACCGCTTGTGGTAAAATTAAAGGATAATAACTTAAGATGAAGGAGAACATAACTAATGACAGAACCTCTATTTTTAAAACCCGTACTGCAAGAAAAAATCTGGGGTGGTAACCATCTTAAAACAGTATTTGGTTATGATATTCCGAGCGACCACACCGGTGAACTTTGGGCAATTTCGGCTCATTCACATGGACCAAGTACCATTTTAAATGGGCCATATGCCGGTAAAACATTGAATGAAGTATGGGATTCAAATCGCGAAGTCTTTGGTAATGTTAAGGGGGATGTTTTCCCGCTCTTAACGAAAATTTTGGATGCTAATCAAGATTTGTCGGTTCAAGTTCATCCTGATGATGCCTACGCGATGGAACATGAGCATGAACTTGGCAAAACGGAGTGTTGGTATGTGATATCTGCTGAACCAGGGGCAGAACTCATTTATGGTCATCATGCTAAAACGCGTGAAGAGTTGGCAGAAATGATTCATGATGAAAAATGGGATGCACTATTTACCCATGTACCCGTTAAAGCTGGAGACTTCTTCTACGTACCAAGTGGCACAATTCATGCTATTGGTTCAGGTGTAATGGTCCTTGAAACACAACAAAGTAGTGATACAACTTATCGCGTTTACGATTTTGATCGTGTTGACGCAACTACTGGTAAAAAACGTGATTTGCATATTCAACAGTCAATTGATGTTACGAATGTTCCTAATGTTGTGCCAAAGTTAGATATTAAAACTCAAATGATTGGTGACGCAAAAGTGACGAGCTTTGTTAAAACACCATTTTTCAGTGTTTATGAATGGTTAATTACGAATGGTTCTGCAACATTTGAGCGAACAATTGCACCATACACGCTTGTCTCTGTTCTAAAAGGAGAAGGCCAAATCGAAGTTGATGGTAAAGTTTTTGATTTGAAAATGGGTATGCATTTTATTTTGCCTAATGAAGTTAAGAAATGGACGATTACAGGCAACATGCAGATTATTGCATCAGAACCTGGAGAAAAAGCTTAAAAAAATAAAGTTTCGAATGACAACTATCATTGTCGTTCGAAACTTTATTTTTTTATTTAAAAGGTTGGTTCGATAACGAGCGCTTCTTGTTGACTGAAATCAACATCTGGATATTTACGATGTAAGGCAATTAATAACAAGCGTTTAGCGAGTTCACCATTTCTAGTTAAAATAGGTCCATGGAAGTATGAACCGAAGACATTTTTATAAACAACACCTTCTGATGCATCCCCGCCATTATTACCTTTACCTTTTAGGACCTTGCCAAGTGGACGTTCGTCTTCACCAAGGAAAGTCATCCCATTATGATTTTCAAAACCATGATATGTTTCGCCTGTTTCTTCGTTTTGAATAGTAATGTCCCCGATAAAACGATTGTTATCTTGAGTTTCAGTGTAGTGACTCATTGCGCCAATACCAGGAATTTTTTCACCGTCAGCACCGACATAATATTGTCCAAGTAATTGGTAACCGCCACAAATCGCGAGTAGAGGACCATCATTTTCAATATAATCAGTTAAATCGTTTTTCTTTTTTTGAATATCTTTTGAAACAATTTTTTGTTCGAAATCTTGACCGCCGCCAAAGAATGTTAAATCAAAATGATTCTTTTCAAAAGGTTGATCTAAACTAATAACTTCAGTTTTTAGTTCAACATCCATTTGTTTGGCGTAATATTCTAAGGCTAGTAGATTGCCGACATCGCCGTAAGTATTCAATAAGTCACCATATAGATGGGCGACGTTTAAATGATATTTTGCCATGTTTACATCCCTTCCTTAATATAACCGTCACTTGCCAATGATTTACGTAATTGTAAAACAGCCGTGTACGTGGCTAAAACGTAAATATGTTTTGTTGGGAAAGATTTAAGTTGGTCAACAACTTTAGAAACGTCTGGTTCTTTAATTAATTGGTCATCAGTAACACCGGCAACTTTAAAACGGAACGAAACATCTTTGTAACGTTCGCCGCCAGTCATAAATTGGGGGATGTTCATTTGTGTTAATTGTTCAAAATTACCATCCCAAATCCAACTCGTATCAATACCATCCGCATAATTAGCATTCAGTAAAAAGGCTAGAGAGAACGGTTCTGTGTCCGTTGCAATCATATCCAATACTTGATCAAGTCCAACTGGATTTTTAACTAAAATTAACGTAATCTCTTTATCATCAACTTGGATAAGTTCTTGTCGGCCAAAGACTTGTTCATCATCTTCACTTAAGGTATTGCTGATGGCTGCAGGACCTACATCTAAAAAGCGACCAACTGCATATGCGGCAAGTGCATTGTATATGTTATACAGGCCACCAACATGAATTTCCATAGGTTGTCCGTCAATGATAAAACGAGACGATGTTGGCGTTTGTTCCAAAAGAGATGTTAATTGATAGTCTAATTCAGGACGACTAAAATGACAATTTGGACAATAATATTTACCAAGATTAGCATACGTACGAATTTTGTAATGTAAAATATGCTGACAGACGGGGCAAAGGACACCATCTGTGTTTGTTGGCGCCAGACTCTCTGTTTCTTCTTCATGATTAAAACCATAAAAAACAAAAGGATTTGGTAAGTCAATCGAATGGAAAATTGGCGCATCGCCATTAGCAATGATTGTCGCCTCAGGGGCTAATTTAATACCATCAATAATTTTTTTATATGTCGTATAGATTTCGCCATAACGATCCATTTGATCACGGAAAATATTCGTTAGAACAAATGCTTTTGGTGTAATATACTGTGTCACTTTAATGACATTAGCTTCATCGACTTCAAGGATAGCAAGTGGGCGTTCATTTTTCTTACGTTTATCCGTTAAAAATGCAGTAATAATACCCTGTTCCATATTCGATCCAGCTGAATTGGTTAAAATATGATTATATTTAGCACCTAAAACTTTAACTGTTAAGGCAGTCGTTAATGTTTTACCGTTAGTTCCGGTAATGACGATGACATCATAATTTGCACCCAATGTTTTCAAAATATCTGGATCTAATGCGGCAGTTATTTTGCCGGGTAATGAGCTACCACCTTTTAAGAAGGTATGTAAAAACCAGTATGATGATTTTCCGGCAGCAGTTGCCATAGCACTTTTTATCGTCATTGAATATCCTCCGTTTATAGAAAAATTAACTGGATATGCTAAGAGCATAACACGGTCTAATTACTGAATTTATATAATGTCTATAATAGCATAATTACAAAATTCTACATATAAAATGCTTAATATTAAGAAAAAATTTTTATTTAATGAAATCTAAGCGTAAATCGGATATACTTAAAGACGGAAATCTGAAAGATAAAAGAGGATTATTATGGCGCAATTATTTTTTAAATACGGTGCAATGAATAGTGGTAAGACAATTGAAATCTTAAAAGTTGCGCATAATTATGAGGAACAAAATAAATCAGTCATCATTTTAACAAGTGGAATAGATGATCGAGATGGGGTCGGATTCGTTTCGAGTCGTATTGGACTAAAACGTGAAGCGACGCCCATTTTTGATGAAACAAATGTTTTTGAATTGGTGCAACAGACAAATTCAAAAGCCGCTTGTGTCCTGATTGATGAATCACAATTTTTAAAACAAGATCATATTATTCAATTAGCTAAAATTGTGGATGAACTGAATATTCCAGTAATGGCTTTTGGTTTGAAAAATGATTTTAGAAATGAATTGTTTGAAGGATCAAAATATTTATTATTATATGCTGATAAAATTGAAGAAATGAAAACAATTTGTTGGTTCTGCCTCAAAAAAGCGATTATGAACTTACGGATTCATGATGGACAACCGGTTTACAATGGTGAACAAATTCAAATAGGTGGTAATGAAGCTTATTATCCAGTATGTCGTAAACACTACAATAATCCGTTAATGGGACAGTTAGAATAATTCAGATAGACTATACGATAAGGAATTAAAGGGAGACAATATAAATGGATGAAATGTATGACCAATTACAATCAGTTGATGATCGCTATGAAGAACTAGGCGAATTACTCTCTGATCCAGAGATTATTTCAAATAATAATCGATTTATGGAACTATCAAAAGAAATGGCAAGTATCCGAGAAACCGTTGAAAAATACCGTCAATATAAGATTGTTGTTCAAGAACTTGCGGATGCCGAAGAAATGCTAGGGGAGAACCTTGATCCAGAGATGGCTGAAATGGCAAAGGAAGAGTTATCTGATGCTAAGAAGTCAAAAACGGCGTTGGAAGATGAAATTAAAGTGCTCTTGATTCCTAAGGATCCTAATGATGATAAGAATATTATCATGGAAATTCACGGTGCCGCTGGTGGGGATGAAGCGAGTTTATTCGCTGCTGACTTATTCACAATGTATTCAAAATATGCCGAAAAACAAGGTTGGACTGTTGAAATTGTGGATAAGAATGTGACTGAAGTAGGTGGATTTAAAGAAATCGTATTGCTAATTAACGGTGATAGTGTCTTCTCTAAATTAAAATATGAAAGTGGCGCACATCGTGTTCAACGAATTCCTTCAACAGAATCAGCTGGGCGTGTACATACATCAACTGCAACGGTTGGTGTGATGCCAGAAGCTGAAGATGTAGAAATCGAAATTGATGCAAAAGATATTAGAACCGATGTTTACCGTTCATCAGGTGCTGGTGGACAACATGTTAATAAGACATCTTCAGCTGTTCGAATGACTCATTTACCAACTAATATTGTTGTAGCAATGCAAGATGAACGTTCACAACAACAAAATCGTGAAAAAGCAATGAAAATTTTGAAGGCACGTGTTTACGATTTTTATTCACAACAAGAACAAAGTGCGTACAACGAAAATAGAAAATCTGCCGTTGGTTCAGGGGACCGTTCTGAACGAATTAGAACGTATAACTTCCCTCAAAACCGCGTCACGGATCATCGAATTGGTTTATCATTGAACAAATTAGATCGTGTTATGAATGGTGAACTTGAAGAAGTTATTGATTCATTGATTTTATATGATCAAACACAAAAAATGGAAAAGTTGCAAGAAAATGACTAATCAAACCTACTATGAAGCCTTGAAATGGGCTTCTTTGTGTATAGAGGAACATAAGCTGGAAACTGAAAGTGCTCAATGGCTCTTGTTGGAACGGCTGAACTGGTCGACAACTGACTTATTAATGCATTATCAAACTAAAATGCCTGAAGCTGAGTGGCAGCAATATCGAATTGATATTAAGTCGTTTTGTGATGGAATGCCCGCACAGTACATCATTGGACATGCTTATTTTTTTGGTATGCAATTAAAAGTGACAAACGCAACGCTTATCCCGAGACCTGAGACGGAAGAATTGGTAGAATGGATGTTGGAATCATTACCACAAAATGAAAATTTACGAATCGCTGATATTGGTACCGGAACGGGAGCTATCGCGTTAGCTTTAAAGAAAGAACGACCCAATTGGCAAGTATTCGCAAGTGATATTTCAGAAGACGCTCTTAGTGTCGCAAAAGAGAATGCTGTAAAACAACAGGCGGATATAACCTTTTTAGTTGGGGACTTAACGGAACCAATTAAAAAGATGGAGATGAATGTCATCGTATCAAATCCACCCTATATTGCTGAGAATGAGCAAGATGTGATGGATAAAAGCGTTATTGAGTACGAACCTCATCAAGCGTTGTTTGCTACTGAAAATGGCTTGAGTTTATATCGAAGAATGATTCAAGAAATAGCTCAATTTAAACAACTACCACAGGCTATTTTTTTTGAGATAGGGTACCAACAAGAAACGGCTGTAATGGAAATGTTAATGGATACATTTAAAAGTACTTACTTAATAGAAGGAAAAAAAGATAGTTTTGGTAATCAGCGGATGATCCAAGCAAAATTATAAAAGGAGTGTTGACATCATGGAAACAATTATTTATCAACCTAATGAAATAGAAAAGGCTGCAGATTTACTGAAACAAGGACAATTAGTGGCATTTCCCACTGAAACTGTTTATGGATTAGGTGCTGACGCAACCAATGAAGAGGCGGTTAAACGGGTATATGCTGCAAAAGGTCGACCAAGTGATAATCCGTTAATTGTGCATGTTGCCAACCTTGATACCGTTAGAAAGTATGCACAACCACTTTCTGCCAACGTAATAAAATTAATCACGGCATTTTGGCCAGGCTCGTTGACGCTTATTTTAAAGTTACAGCCAGGGGTTCTTTCGAAAACAGTCACAGGTGGATTAGAAACTGCCGCATTTAGAATGCCAGATAACAAGGTGACGCTAGAACTTATTGCTAAGGCAGGTGTCCCAATCGTTGGTCCTTCAGCAAATACTTCTGGGAAACCAAGCCCAACCATGGCAGAACATGTCATGCATGATTTGACCGGAAAAATTGCTGCTGTCATTGATGATGGCCAGACGAAAATCGGTGTAGAATCAACTGTTTTAGATATGAGTACAGAAGTACCAACGATTTTGAGACCCGGTGCTGTAACATTATCGCAGATTGAGGCGGTAATCGGACCAGTTAGTGATGAGACACATGAGATTGCCGAGGGCGAGACACCCAAAGCACCTGGTATGAAATACAGACACTATGCACCAAGGGCACAAGTTGTGATTGTGAATCCAGAACAAAAATGGTCAGATATTTTGGATTGGGTCGCTAAACAAGATATCGCAATTGGGCTAATGACTAAGGAAGGCCAAATCGATACTGATCAATTGCCAAAAAATAGTGGGTACTCTTCTTTAGGAAAGACCGTGGAGTCAGCAAGCCAAGCCCTTTTTGATGGACTACGTTATTTTGATGATAACCCTAATGTGCAAATGATTTTAGTTGAAGGATTCGATAAAACCGGACTTGGCGTCGCTTATATGAACCGACTTGAGAAAGCGGCGAGCAAGCAAAATATAACCGACCTTATGGAAGCTGAAAAAGTAAAATATAAACAACAAGATAAAGCATTGTGGGAAGCAATCGCGCACGAAGAAAAACGCCAAGAAGATAATATTGAATTAATTGCATCTGAAAATATTGTTTCCGATGCTGTGAGAGCTGCTCAGGGTAGTGTTCTAACCAATAAATATGCAGAAGGTTATCCTGGGAAACGTTACTACGGTGGCTGCGAGTATATTGATGTGGTTGAACAATTGGCCATTGATCGTGCTAAGGCATTATTCCATGCTGAGTATGCTAACGTACAACCACATTCTGGATCACAGGCAAATATGGCTGTTTACCAGGCATTTTTAGAACCGGAAGATAAGATATTAGGGATGAAGTTGAATGACGGTGGTCATTTAACACATGGCTCACCCGTAAACTTCTCAGGTGAACTATACGATTTTGTTAGTTATGGTGTTGACCCTGAAACGGAACGATTAAATTACGATACGATTCGCGAAATTGCACTCAGAGAAAAACCTAGAATGATCATTGCCGGTGCCTCAGCTTACAGTCGAATGATTGATTTTACTAAATTCAGAGCAATTGCTGATGAAGTTGGCGCTTATCTAATGGTCGATATGGCTCATATTGCAGGACTTGTAGCGACAGGATTGCATCCTAATCCTGTCGACGTTGCAGACGTTGTGACAACAACGACACATAAAACGTTACGCGGTCCTCGTGGTGGAATGATTCTTGCCAAAGAAAAATATGCTAAGAAATTAAATTCTGCTGTTTTCCCTGGAACACAGGGTGGACCACTAGAACATGTTATTGCTGGAAAAGCGGCATCATTTTTTGAAGCGGCGCAACCAGCATTCACATCATACATGTATCAAGTTGTTCAAAATGCGCAAGCTATGGCAGGCGTTTTCGCACAGTCAGATTTAGTTAGAGTTATTTCTGGTGGAACGGATAACCATTTGATGAACTTGGATGTATCGCCATCTGGATTGAATGGGAAAGAAGTTCAAAATTTACTAGATCGCGTTCATATCACAGTAAATAAGAACACAATTCCAAATGAACCATTGAGTCCATTTAAAACATCTGGTATCCGAATTGGCACACCAGCTATTACGACGCGTGGTTTCGATAGTGAGGACGTTAAGGTAATCGCAATCTTAGTTCTGTACGCAATTCAATTCCATGATGATGATGATAAATTAGCTGAAATTGGGTCACAAGTTTTAGCATTATCTAATAATCATCCAATTTCACAAATTAAATACGTTTAAGACTAGTATTTTAAGTGATAGTTCGCTAAAATAGAATAGACTAAATTTAAGGGAGTGTTTCGTAATGGGCAAATTTCAAGTAATGGACCATCCGTTGATTCAACATAAATTAACGATTATACGTGATAAGAACTGTGGAACAAAAGAATTTAGAGAAGTTGTTAATGAAATTGCCGAGTTGATGGTATATGATGTTTCTCGCGATTTTGCTTTAGAGGATGTTGTCGTTGAAACGCCTATGGGCAAAACAACGCAAAAAACATTGGCTGGTAAAAAAATTGCGATTATTCCTATTTTAAGAGCTGGTTTAGGAATGGTTGATGGTATTTTAGAATTATTACCAGCAGCTAAAGTTGGTCACATTGGTATGTATCGTGATGAAACGACATTCCAACCAACGGAATACTTTGTAAAAATGCCAGAAGATATTGCTAGTCGTGACCTTCTGGTTGTTGACCCAATGCTTGCTACTGGTGGTTCTGCCATTATGGCCGTTGATGCATTGAAGAAACGTGGTGCAAAAACAATTAAGTTTGTTTGTCTTGTTGCGGCTCCAGAAGGTGTGGAAGCTTTACGTGAGAAACATCCTGACATTGATATTTATACAGCAGCACTTGA
The DNA here is from genome assembly GCF_030127605.1 of Dellaglioa algida. Lineage (NCBI taxonomy): Bacteria > Bacillati > Bacillota > Bacilli > Lactobacillales > Lactobacillaceae > Dellaglioa > Dellaglioa algida. The sequence goes on along the minus strand of NZ_JANXLE010000010.1, from coordinate 33,277 downwards.
TGACCGATTAAATGAAGATGGCTACATTGTCCCAGGTTTGGGCGATGCTGGCGATCGATTATTCGGTACGAAATAATTAAATGGATGACTCTTAGAATGCTTATGTATAAGCTATCTAGGTGTCATCTTTTTTAACAAGAAAAAAAACAAAAAATAAGTTTGAAATTCTTTTGTGTTTTATTTCAATTGGTGGTATGATTTCTTTTGTAATTGGAGAATATTTATAAAGTTGTTCTCTTTAATTTATGCCGTTTTAAACGGTCAAATCAAAGTTTGGAAAGAGGTGAAATTCTGTGGATGGAGAAGCTTTCGTTGTAAAGCTTTATGGACTGCCTTTCAATATTACGAATATTGCTTCGGGTTTGGTCGCATTTATAATTGTCGCAATAGTCGTGATTGCGCTATCTAGACAATTATCTATGAAGCCAACCGGAAAACAAAACGTTTTGGAATGGCTCATTGATTTCACTAACGGTATTGTTAAAAGTGCAATGCCAGGAGAAGAAGGTAAAAAGTTTAATTTATTAGCATTTACGCTATTTTTATTTATCTTCGTATCTAACCAATTGGGTTTATTTCTCCAAATCGGTTTTGGCGACAAGACGTTGATTAAAAGTCCAACGTCAAGTCCGCTAACGACTCTAACGTTTGCATTTTTAGTTATTTTACTATCGCATTTTATGGGTGTTATACAGTTAGGCTTTAAAGGGTATCTCAAGAACTCTTATTTGAGCCCCGTTGCCATGTTTATACCAATTAATTTGATTGAAGAATTTACTAATTTGTTGACGTTGGCTCTTCGTTTGTACGGAAACATTTACGCTGGTGAAGTGTTGTTAACGTTAATTGGTGGTGCCGTTTCTATGGGACCAGTAATGACAATTGTCGCATTGCCAGTTGAAATGATCTGGCAAGGGTTCTCTCTGTTTATCGGAAGTATCCAAGCTTACGTATTCGTAACATTGTCAATGGTTTATATTGGTGGAAAAGTACAAAAAGAATAAAAACAAGATATATATAAGGAGGAAACACATATTATGGGATTATTAGCAGCAGGTATTGCAGCCGGTTTAGCCGCTCTTGCAACAGGTATTGGTAACAGTTTAGTTATTTCTAAAACACTTGAAGGTATGGCTCGCCAACCTGAATTATCAGGTCAATTACGTTCAACAATGTTTATTGGTGTCGGTTTGATTGAAGCCGTGCCTATCATCGCTATCGTTATTTCGTTCTTATTGATGGCTAAATAATTTTTGAAATTAAGCATTATTCTTCGTTAATTATGACGAAATATATTAATTTTAAAAGGAGGTGTCAATAGATGTTTTCAGATTTAGTTTTCGGTGCTGTTGGTAATTTTCAGACTGGTGATTTTCTTTTTTATATCGTTTCATTCGTTATTTTAATGTTGATTATTAAACATTATGCATGGGGACCCGTCACAAAAATGATGAGTGATCGTGCAGAAAAAATTGCAAATGATTTAGATTCTGCTGAAGATTCAAGAAAAAAAGCCAACGTTTTAGCAACAGAGCGACAAAGCCAATTAGATAATTCACGTCAAGAAGCATCTGAAATTGTTAATCGTGCAAAAGATAACGGTAAAAAGCAACATGATGATATTGTTACCGGAGCGCAAGATGAAGCAACGACGTTAAAACAAAATGCAATTAAAGATATTGAACAAGAACGTCAAGAAGCATTAAGTGGCGTTCAGAGTGATGTCGCTGAATTATCTATTGAAATTGCTTCTAAGATTATTCAAAAAGAATTAAATGAAAATGATCAAAAAGACTTAATCAACTCTTATATTGAAGGGCTGGTAAAGTAAAATGAAATTAGACAAAGCAACTGTTGCTAATCGTTATGGAGAAGCCATCTTTGAAATTGCCGAAGAACAGGGTAACATTGTTGCCTTTTCGGAAGAGTTAGAGGAACTTAGACAAGTCTTTCTTGCCAATCCACAATTAAGTGACGTACTTGTTGGTGCCCAACTTAATTTGATAGAAAAGCAAGGCTTAATTAAGGTCTTACTCAAAGATGCTTCTCCAATTATTGCGAATGTTATCCAGATGGTCTTTGATTATGGTCGAATGGGTGATATGGTCGGAATAATTGAAGAATTCGAACGATTATGTGATGTTAAAGAAAAAGTTGTACATGCAACTGTGACAACTGCAATTAAACTTGATGATGATCAATTAGAAAAATTATCAGCTAAGTTTGCAGAACGAATCGGTGCAAACAAGATAGTATTTAACAATATTATCGATGAAAAAATTATTGGCGGAGTTGTTATTGAAGCGAACAATCAGATTTTTGATGGCTCAATTTCATCAAAAATCAATAAAGTAAAAAGATTGTTAGCAAATCAATAAATTAAAGTAGTTAAGAGGTGAACCTTGTATGAGCATTAAAGCTGAAGAAATCAGTGCTTTAATTAAAGAACAATTGGAACAATATAAAGACGAACTTATCGTTGATGAAGTAGGTACCGTTACTTATGTTGGTGATGGTATTGCTCGTGCACACGGTTTGGATAATGCTTTATCAGGGGAACTGTTGGAATTTTCTGATGGTACTTATGGTATGGCTCAAAATCTAGAAACAAACGATGTAGGTATCGTTATTTTAGGTGGCTATGAAAGTATCCGTGAAGGCGATGTTGTTAAACGTACGGGTAGAATCATGGAAGTTCCTGTTGGTGAAGAACTTATTGGACGTGTTGTTAATCCTTTAGGCCAACCCATCGATGGTAAAGGTGATCTTAAGACAACCAAAACTCGTCCAGTCGAAAAAAAGGCTCCAGGAGTTATGGATCGTAAGTCTGTTGATCAACCTTTACAAACCGGACTTAAGGCTATTGATGCCTTAGTACCAATTGGCCGTGGACAACGTGAATTGATCATTGGTGATCGTAAAACTGGTAAGACATCAGTTGCGATTGATACAATCTTAAACCAAAAAGATCAAGACATGATCTGTATCTACGTTGCTATTGGACAAAAAGAATCAACTGTTAGCGCACAAGTGGAAACATTACGTCGTTTAGGCGCTATGGATTACACAATTGTCGTTAGTGCTGGTCCTGCTTCTCCTGCACCATTATTATGGTTAGCTCCATATACTGGTTCAGCAATGGGTGAAGAATTCATGTACAACGGTAAACATGTTTTGATTGTCTTTGATGATTTATCAAAACAAGCAACGGCTTACCGTGAACTGTCATTAATTTTGAGACGTCCGCCGGGTCGTGAAGCTTATCCTGGTGATGTTTTCTACTTACATTCACGTTTACTTGAACGTGCAGCTAAGTTGAGTGATGAATTGGGTGGTGGTTCAATGACTGCTCTTCCATTTATTGAAACTCAAGCTGGTGATGTTTCTGCATACATTCCAACCAACGTTATTTCGATTACCGATGGCCAAATTTTCTTGGATAGTGATTTATTCTATTCAGGTACTCGTCCAGCCATTGACGCTGGGACATCAGTTTCTCGTGTTGGTGGTTCAGCTCAAATTAAAGCTATGAAGAAAGTTGCCGGTAGCCTTCGTTTGGCTCTTGCATCATTCCGTGAATTAGAATCATTTTCTCAATTTGGATCTGATTTAGATGCTGCAACGCAAGCTAAATTAAATCGTGGTCATCGTACGGTTGAAGTTCTTAAACAACCATTACACAAACCATTAGTTGTTGAAAAACAAGTTTTAATTTTATATGCTTTAACACATGGCTTCTTAGATGTAGTTCCTGTTGATGATATTCTTCGCTTTGAAGGTGAAATTTTTGATTTCTTTGATAATAATCATAGTGATCTCTTAAATCACATTAAAGAAACGGGTAATTTACCTGATGAAGATAAATTCGATGCTGCAATCAAAGATTTTTCAGAAGGTTTTCAAGTAACTCCTGAAAAAGCGTAAACTAAAAGTAAATGAAAGATGGTGAGAATTAATGGGTGCTTCATTAATGGAAGTAAAACGTCGAATTGTTTCGACTAAGAAAACAGGGCAAATAACTGGCGCAATGCAAGTTGTTTCAACTGCTAAGCTGAGTCAAATTCAACGTCATACTCAAAGTTATCAGATATATGCTTCTAAAATTAGAAGTGTCATTACCCATCTTGCCCAATCTCACCTTTTAGATGCTAAGGCCGGAAATGCAAAACAATCATCTGAGAACGGTAGTTCAAAATTTTCAGGTTTTGATATGTTACAGAAAAGACCTGTTAAAAAAAGCGGTTATTTAATCATTACGTCTGATCGTGGTTTAGTTGGTAGTTACAATAGTAACGTCATTAAACAATCATTAGATTTAATGAAACAAAATGGCTGTACTGTAGATAACACTGTTATCATCGCTGTTGGTGGTACTGGCGCAGACTTCTTCAAAAATAGAGGATACGATGTTGCTTATGAACATCGTGGCGTAAGCGATATTCCAACATTTATTGAAGTTCGTGAAATCGTTAGATCAATGGTGACAATGTATAATAGTGAAGTTTATGATGAGTTATTCGTTTGTTATAATCACTTCGTTAACAGTTTACAATCAGATTTTCATTCTGAGCAGATGTTACCAATTTCAGAAGTGAATTTGGATACCGATTCAGAGGGCATTGAGGTGCCTAATGCAATGGGTAACGAAGATTATGATATGGAACCTTCAGGAGATGCAATTCTTGAAGTTGTGCTACCTCAGTTTGCTGAAAGCCTAGTATATGGTGCGATTTTAGATGCTAAAACAGCTGAACATGCTTCAAGTTCTACAGCGATGAAATCTGCGACAGATAATGCCAAAGATATTATTTCATCATTAGAATTGACGTATAATCGTGCACGTCAAAGTGCTATTACAACAGAAATTACAGAAATTACTGGTGCAACAGCTGCTTTAGAGTAAAATGACAGGAGGAAATACAGAAGATGAGTCTCGGTAAAGTTGTTCAAGTTATCGGGCCCGTCGTCGATGTACAATTCTCTTTAAACGAAACCTTACCAGATATCAATAATGCGTTGAAAGTTACGCGTGAAGATGGGACTGCTCTAATTATTGAAGTTACGCTTGAATTAGGTGACGGAGTTATGAGAACAATCGCCATGGATTCTACGGATGGCTTGCAACGCGGAACAGTTGTTGAAGACACAGGTGCTTCAATTTCTGTCCCCGTTGGTGAAGATACTCTTGGTCGAGTGTTTAACGTTTTAGGAGATACCATTGATGGTGGTCCTGAATTTAGTAAAGATGCAGAACGTAGTAGCATTCATAAAGATGCCCCTACGTATGATCAATTAAGTGCAAGTACTGAAGTTCTTGAAACAGGAATTAAAGTTATTGACTTGTTAGCCCCTTATATTAAAGGTGGTAAAATTGGATTATTCGGTGGTGCCGGTGTTGGTAAGACCGTTTTAATTCAAGAATTGATTCATAATATTGCTCAAGAACATAATGGTATTTCAGTGTTTACCGGTGTTGGTGAACGAACTCGTGAAGGTAATGACCTTTACTTCGAAATGAAAGAATCCGGCGTGTTAGAGAAGACAGCCATGGTGTTTGGTCAGATGAACGAGCCGCCTGGTGCCCGTATGCGTGTTGCATTGACTGGTCTTACAATTGCGGAATACTTCCGTGATGAAAAAGGACAAGATGTGCTATTGTTTATTGATAATATCTTCCGCTTTACACAAGCCGGTTCTGAAGTTTCAGCCTTATTAGGTCGTATTCCTTCAGCCGTAGGTTACCAACCAACATTAGCTACTGAAATGGGTCAATTGCAAGAACGTATTACGTCAACTAAAAAAGGTTCAGTTACATCAATCCAAGCAGTTTATGTTCCTGCCGATGATTATACTGATCCTGCTCCTGCTACAACGTTCGCCCATTTGGATGCAACAACTAACTTGGAACGTAGTTTAACGCAACAAGGTATTTACCCAGCTGTTGATCCTTTGGCTTCAACTTCAAGCGCATTAACGCCTGAAATTGTTGGAGAAGAACATTATCGTGTTGCTACGGAAGTTCAACATATGTTACAACGTTATCGTGAATTACAAGATATTATTTCTATTTTAGGTATGGATGAATTATCTGATGAAGAAAAAGTGATTGTAGCACGTGCGCGTCGTATTCAGTTCTTCCTTTCACAAAACTTTAACGTTGCTGAACAATTTACAGGGAAACCTGGATCATATGTACCAATCGCCGAAACTGTTCAAGGTTTCAAGGATATTCTTGATGGTAAATATGATGCACTCCCTGAAGATGCTTTCAATGGTGTCGGCCCAATCGAAGATGTTATTGAAGCAGCAAACAAAATGGCAAAATAGGGGGTAATAACAGATGGCTGAAGATTCAGTTTTGACCGTTAGTATCGTCACTCCCGATGGTAGTGTTTATGAAAATGAGGCTAGAATGCTTATTGTCAAAACGCCCAGTGGGGAAATGGGTATTTTACCCAATCATATTCCAGTTATTGCTTCTCTTGATATTGACGCTGTCAGAATTAAGGTTAGCGACAACAAAGAAGATGAGATTGCCGTAAGTGGTGGATTTGTCGAGTTTTCAAAAAACGTTGCAACAATTGTTGCAAACGCGGCAGAGTGCCAAGCAGATATCGATGAAAATCGTGCACAAGCGGCTAAGGCTCGTGCCGAACAAATGATTTCTAAAGCAAAAGAAACAAATAATACAAATGAACTTAAAAGATCAGAAATTGCGCTTAGACGTGCAATTAACCGAATCAAAATTTCAAAACATTAGCAAAAAAAAGACACTGAATTTTTTCAGTGTCTTTTTTTATACAGATATTAAATATTTCATTTTTGTTACAAATATTAGCGACAAGTGATACAAAATATGCTATGCTTATGACGAATAAATTTTAGGAGTGTTTTTATGAATACCGTAGGAATACAATCGTTGGTTACTTTGATGAGTCATTTGATGTTTATTGGAATTGCTTTTTGGGCAATTCAAGGTTTACGAATAGACAGATTTTTCCCACAAAGTAATCAACAAAGGATCAAGGCATTAATTGTGATGTTGGCTATCTTATTAGGTTATACAAGTAGCGCGTTCTTCTTAAATTTTATGGATAATATACGTAATTTAGTTTTTTTAGTTAAATAATAACGGGGGAATAATTGTGGAAAAAATTATTGTTAAGGGTGGCAACTCACTCAATGGAACGGTTCATATAGAAGGCGCTAAAAATGCTGTATTACCTATCTTAGCAGCAGGTATTTTAGCAAGTACGGGCGAAAACACGTTATCAAATGTACCTGTTTTATCTGATGTTTTCACTATGAATAACGTGTTACGTTTTTTAAATTTAGATGTTGATTTTAATGAGGAAACAAATGAAGTTAAAATGAGTGCTGCTAAGGAATTATCACCAGAAGCACCTTTTGAATATGTCTCAAAAATGCGTGCATCTATTGTTGTGATGGGTCCGCTTTTGGCACGACTTAAGCATGCCAAAATTGCAATGCCTGGAGGTTGTGCAATCGGTTCTAGACCAATTGATTTACATTTAAAAGGTTTTGAAGCCATGGGTGCTCATATTGAACAATATGATGGTTACATAGAAGCAACCGTCGATGAATTAAAAGGCGCAAATATTTACCTTGATTTTCCAAGTGTAGGTGCAACTCAGAATATTATGATGGCTGCAACATTAGCTACTGGGACAACCGTGATAGAAAATGTTGCGAGAGAACCAGAAATCGTTGACTTAGCCAACATTTTGAATAAGATGGGTGCCAAGGTTCAAGGTGCTGGAACTGAAACAATCCGTATTCATGGTGTGAAGGAACTTCATGGTGCAGATCATGCAGTTGTTCAAGATCGTATTGAAGCAGGAACTTTCATGGTTGCGGCAGCAGTAACCCAAGGTAACGTTTTAATTGAAGAAGCTATTGCAGAACACAATAAACCATTAATCTCTAAGTTAGAAGAGATGGGTATTGAAGTGATCCAAGAAGAAAATGGTATTCGAGTAATTGGTACAGATGAAATTAAACCGATTACGGTTAAAACATTGCCTCATCCGGGTTATCCAACAGATATGCAGCCACAAATGACAGTGCTTCAATTAATGGCATCTGGTACAAGCACGTTAACTGAGACTGTATTTGAAAATCGTTTTATGCATTTAGAAGAATTACGTCGTATGAATGCTAACTTTAAGGTTGAAGGTAATTCGGTTGTCATGTATGGTCCAACTGATTTCAACGGAGCAGAAGTTGCCGCTACTGATTTAAGAGCAGCAGCGGCACTTGTACTTGCTGGATTAGTTGCTCGCGGTTACACACAGGTAACTCATCTTGAGTATCTTGACCGTGGTTACTATCACTTCCATCAAAAATTGAAGGCATTAGGCGCTGAAATTAAACGAATTGATGATGATACACAGGATATTATTATTAAGACATCAAATGAAGTGAAATAAGAAAAATGTCCATTTTGGACATTTTTTTATTGCGCATATATATGGTATAATACTGACATTAGTATAAGTTTTAAGTGCCGAGAGGAGAAACACAATGGCTAAAGATATTGGTATTGATTTAGGAACCGCAAACGTATTAATTAACGTTCAAAATAAAGGTATTGTTTTAAATGAACCTTCTGTTGTCGCAATTGACACGAAGTCAGGACGCGTCCTAGCAGTTGGGTCAGAAGCATACAAAATGGTCGGAAGAACACCCGGTAGTATCAGAGCAATCAGACCCATGAAAAATGGTGTCATCGCTGATTTCGATATTACAGAACAAATGTTAACTTACTTTATAAAAAAATTAAATGTGAGTGGCTTCTTGTCAAAACCAAGTATTTTGATCTGTTGTCCAACAAACATTACATCAATTGAACAAAAAGCAATTATTCAAGCTGCTGAAAAAGCTGGTGGTGGCAAGGTTTATCTTGCTGAAGAACCTAAAGTTGCTGCTATCGGTGCTGGTTTAGATATTTATCAACCTCGCGGTAGTTTAGTTATCGATATCGGTGGTGGTACCAGTGATGTTGCTGTTATTTCGTTAGGCGATATTGTAGCAAGTCGTTCATTGCGCGTTGCAGGTGACCAATTAAATAGTGATGTTATTAATTTTGTTAAACAAAAACATAATCTTCAAATTGGTGAACGTACAGCTGAAAAAGCTAAAATTGAAATTGGTACAGTTTACCCAGGTAACCGTTCATTAGAAATGGAAATTCGCGGACGAGATGTTGTGACTGGGTTACCAAAAACAATTACACTTACTTCTGCTGAGGTTGAAGAAGCGACTCACGAAACGATGCAAGCAATTGTATCCGCAACTAAAGAAGTTCTTGAACAAATGCCACCAGAATTGGCATCAGATATTATCGATACTGGTGTAATTTTAACTGGTGGTGGTGCATTGCTAGATGGTGTTGACCTTTTAATGTCAGAGAATTTAGATATTCCGGTAATGGTATCTGAAACACCATTGGATGATGTTGCAAAAGGGACTGGATACCTGCTTGATCATATTGAAAAACAAGGTAGATAAGAACTTTTATATGGGTTATTAGGGGAGGTCTATTAACGGGGCAATCTGTTGATGGACCTTTTAATATAGGGGGTCATTGATTTATGCAAAACTTAATGCTAGCACCAATCAAGTTTTATCAGAAATTTATTTCACCAATGTTCCCACCTAGTTGTCGTTATTATCCGACGTGTTCAAATTATATGATTAAAGCCATTCAAAAACATGGCGCAAAAGGCATTATTATGGGTATCGGTAGGATTTTAAGATGCCATCCTTTTGTCAGGGGCGGATTTGATCCAGTACCTGACTACTTTACCGTACGCAGAAATAAGAACCCAGAGGGAGAAAATAAACATGTCTAAGAAAGAAAAAGAAATTGAAGTTGCAGAGAACGATATTAAAATTAATGGTGAAGAAGCTGTTTCGTTAACAGTTGGTGGCATTGAAATTGGAACAGTTATGCAACAAGATGCAAAATTTGTTGCCACATTGAGCAACGGAGAAACGTTTAAAGCTAAAACTCGCGATGAAGGAATTGATACTTTATTACGTGATTTCCATTTACACCGAGGCTAATTGATTATAGATTAACTATTGGTCTAGTCATAAATTTAATGAAATAAGCAACATAGCATGGAGGATAATTCTATGAGTAGTAGAAAAGATGAGATCGATAGTGAGGCAAGGATTGATTATGGTATCATTTTTGCCGTTTTAGTCTTAGCAATCATTGGACTTGCTTCGATTTATGTATCGGCTTCCCATGATACGAGTGCTACTTCAATTGTTAGCCAAATGGTTTCACAGTTGATGTGGTATGCCATTGGGGTCGTTGCAATTGTGGTTATAATGCAATTCGATTCAGAACAACTGTGGCGGATTGCACCGATTGTCTATGGTGTTGGTCTGTTCTTGTTGGCGATTGTTTTGGTTGTTTATAGTCGGAGTTTATATGCAAGTACAGGTGCTAAAAGCTGGATACCGCTTGTGGGTTCATTAACGTTCCAACCATCAGAGGTAATGAAGCCAGCATTTATTTTGATGTTAGCCCGTGTCGTTACAGTGCATAATAATGATTATCCAACACATAAGCTTAGTACAGATTTTATCTTGTTGGCTAAGATGATTGGCTGGACGCTTCCAGTCGTCGTTTTGTTAAAATTACAAAATGATTTTGGAACGATGTTGGTTTTCTTTGCTATTTTAGGTGGCGTCATTTTAGTTTCCGGAATCACCTGGAAAATTATTGGACCAGCATTTGGGATTGTTGCAGTTGTAGGTGGAACAACGTTGTACATGGTTATTTCAACGACTGGTCGAGCGATTTTAGAGAAAATTGGCTTTGCCGCTTATCAATTTGATCGTGTGGATAACTGGTTGGATCCTTCAAAAGATACATCTGGAACGGGATATCAATTATGGCAAAGTATGAAGGCTATCGGGTCTGGACAAATGACCGGTAAAGGATTTAACGTCTCAAACGTCTATGTACCCGTTCGTGAATCCGATATGATTTTTTCCGTTATTGGTGAGAATTTTGGATTCATTGGTGGCTGTATCTTGATTTTCATTTATTTCCTATTAATTTATCGAATGGTTCGTGCAACCTTTGATACGAAAAATGAATTTTATGCTTACTTATCAACAGGTGTTATTATGATGATTTTATTCCATGTTTTTGAAAATATTGGGATGAGCATCGGGTTGTTACCATTAACAGGTATTCCATTGCCATTTGTCAGTCAGGGAGGGTCAGCCCTGGTAGGTAATATGATTGGGATTGGGTTGATCATGTCAATGCGATTCCATCATAAGAGCTATATGTTTAGTAACGATGACGAAGATTTTGATTAGATACTGGCGCGGCGATTCTATTTTGTGAGTCGTCGCTTTTTTAAAACTGGGAGGTTTACGATAATGCTTGATTTTTATTGGTATCCTAAATGTTCAACTTGTAGAAAAGCGAAACAATGGTTAGATGAAAACGGTGTTGACTATCGTACGATAGACCTCATTCAAGATACGCCGAAAGCGGCTTTAATTGAAAAGTGGTTGAATGAGTCTGAACAACCCATGACTTATTTTTTTAATACGCATGGTGAAAAGTATCGTGAATTAAAAATAAAAGACGAATTACCAACAATGTCAAATATTCAAGCAAGTCAAGTACTAGCGTCAGATGGGATGTTAATTAAGCGCCCCGTATTAATTGAGGGCGACAAAATGACAACTGGATTTAAGGAAGATGTATTCGAAGAAAATTGGTTAAATAAATAAAAGTGTTGACATTAAATTTTAATCTGGCTATAATCAACTACAATAAGAAATACAGATGAGACGTTTTGAAAAGATGAGTAGGTTTTAGTAATTAGAGAAGAGAGTCCCGGTAGCTGAAAAGGGATCGAAATTACTGAATTGAAGATGGTCTTGGAACGTTTGGTGGATGAGCAATGTAAATCTACCTTGGGTACGCCCAATACAGCGAAAGGGTATCGACTAAGCAATTAGCCCGTACCTGATGAGATTGTTATCGTGAGGTAACAATAAAACAAGGTGGTAACACGTGAAGTTTATAGCTTCTCGTCCTTCCGTTTATTAAACGGGGGATGAGGGGCTATTTTTTTTGAAAAAAGGAGGAATGAATATGATTGAATTTAAACATGTATCTAAAGAGTTTGTCACGAATAATGGTAAAGTAAGTGCGGTTTCTGATTTGAACCTCTCGGTTGAAGACGGTAATATTTTAGGAATCGTCGGTTATTCTGGGGCTGGAAAAAGTACGCTAATTAGAATGCTAAACGGTTTGGAGACACCGACTTCAGGAGAAGTTGATGTGAACGGGGCTAAAATTGCTTCACTAACGGGGAAGGCATTAAGAAAGCAACGTCAAAAAATTGGAATGATTTTTCAACATTTTAATTTACTTTGGTCTCGAACGGTTGTGGAAAATATTATGTTTCCACTTGAAATTGCCGGTTTAGGTAAAGCCGAACGTCTGGCCAAGGCTGAAGAATTAACAACGTTAGTCGGATTAAAAGGGAAAGAAAATGCTTATCCCTCAGAGTTATCTGGCGGTCAAAAACAACGTGTTGGTATCGCTAGGGCATTGGCCAATGACCCTGAAATCTTAATCTGTGACGAGGCGACAAGTGCTTTGGATCCACAAACAACTGATGAAATATTAGATTTATTACTCCAAATTAATCATAAATTAAATTTGACGATTGTTTTAATTACACATGAAATGCACGTTGTTCGTAAAATATGTGATCATGTTGCAGTCATGGAAAATGGTAAATTAGTTGAAGATGGCTTAGTCTTAGATGTTTTTAAACGACCACAACAAGACGTCACAAAACGATTTGTTAACCAAGAAGTAACACCAGCAATGCACGATACTGAAATTGCCGTCCATGAATTAATTGAGGCTTATCCACAAGGCTTAATCGTTCAATTAACGTTCCACAGTACACAGACGCAAATGCCTATTATCTCTGAAATGTTAAGACAAATTCCTGAAATCGATTTTAATATTGTTGAAGGATCAATTCACCAAACGCAGGGTGGTCCGATTGGAACATTATATATTCAATTAACTGGACCAAAAGAAAGTTTGGATCAAGCCATTCCATTCTTACAAAAAATGAAAGTAGAAACGGAGGTGCTTCATTATGGGGACTAATACGTGGGCGTCATATTTTAATTTTAGCGCCGTTAATTGGGCCGATTTTTGGGCGAATACTTGGGAAACAATCAGTATGACATTGATTTCTACCATCGCAGTTGCCATTCTAGGTATTCTCTTGGGTCTGATCCTGTTTGAAACAAAGCAGAAAACGACGGGTAAGATAATGATCTGGTCTAAAGTCATTAATTGGGTTGTTTCAGCTTTAGTTAATATCTTTCGCTCAATTCCATTTATTATTTTAATTGTGCTATTATTACCATTCACAAAAGCTTTAGTTGGTTCGATTATTGGCCCAGTTGCCGCTTTACCGGCATTGATTATTTCAGCAGCACCATTTTATGCAAGGATGGTTGAATTAGCTTTTCGCGAAATTGATTACGGTGTTATTGAAGCTGCCGAGGCAATGGGCGCTAATAAAATACAAATCATTTGGAAAGTGTTGTTGCGAGAAAGTTTACCGGCATTAATTTCTGGTGTTACGGTTACGGGAATTACAATTATTGGGTATACGGCGATGGCCGGGACAATCGGAGCCGGGGGCCTAGGAAATTGGGCCTTTATCGAAGGTTACGGAGCTAATAATAATACTGTCACATTAGTTGCAACGGTAACGATTATTATTATTGTGGCCATTTTCCAACTTATTGGAGATCAATCGGCTAAACTAATTGATAAACGGAATAACTAGGGAGGAATATATGATGAAAATAAATAAGAAACTATTTTTTTCACTTCTCTTTGTGATAATTCTGTTAACTGGGTGTGGAAAACGAGCGGATGATAAAAATACGCTGGTTGTGGGTGCTAGTAATATTCCACATGCCGAGATATTGGCTCATGTAAAGCCAATGTTGGCAAAAGAAGGTATCGACTTAAAAGTAAAGGTCTTTCAGGATTATGTAATGCCTAATAAGGCGACAGAATCTGAAGATTTGGACGCTAACTATTTTCAACATAAACCATTTTTAGATAATTGGGATAAACAGAATAATGGCGACCTTATTAGTGTCGGAAACGTTCATTTAGAGCCAATTGGCGTTTACTCTAAACGAGTTAAACGATTGACCGACTTAAAGAAGGGGAGCACCGTTCTTGTATCCAACAGTATTTCAGATTATGGGCGTGTACTAACTATTTTTAAAGATGCCGGGCTGATTACTTTGAAAAAAGGAACAGATGTTGCGACGGCAAACTTTAACGATATTCAAACGAATAAGTTACAGTTAAACTTTAAACATACTTATGAACCTAAATTAATGTCCGATTTATACGCAAATGATGAGGGTGCGGCGGTTGTGATCAATGCAAATTACGCCGTTGAGGCGGGATTGAATCCGATGAAACAAGCCATCTCGTTGGAAAGTAATACATCGTCTTATGCGAATTTAGTCGCCGTTACACCAAAAAATAAAAATAACCCGGCTATTAAGAAATTGGTTGAAGCGTTACAATCAAAAGATACCCAAAAGTGGATATTAACTAAATATAAGGGTGCGGTGATTCCGGCCAAATAAAAAGAATTGAAACTAGTGACTAATTAACTAGTTTCAATTCTTTTTATTTTTCAATTTTATTGATTAACCATTTAAAAATAGCTAAATCTGATTGATTTCTTGTAAATGACATTTCGGGGTGCCATTGAACGGCAAGAATTCGATTGTCATCGCTGACTAATCCTTCAACTAACCCATCTGGGCTCTCCGCAATAGCGACCAAAGAATCGCCTAATTGATTAATTGCTTGATGATGGTAGGTATTAACGCGATAATTTTGACCGTAAACTTCTGAAAGGTAACTATTTGGTTCAATTGAAATGGAATGAGTGGCATATTCTGGTAAAGTTGGATCTTGTAAATGTCTAACTTTCCAATTTGGATACTCAGATAAATCTTGGTATAATGTGCCACCAAAAGCAACATTCAGTATCTGAAGTCCTCGGCAAATACCGAGTATGGGCATATTACGAGAACTAGCATCTTTAATTAAAGCCATTTCCATTTCATCACGAGGTGGGTTCAGTTCTTGTAATTTTGGATGAGGTTCTTGTCCATATAATTCAGGCGAGATATCTTGACCGCCTGTTAATAATAAACCGTCCACCAAATCAAGATATTTCGATGCATCATCCAAATTTGTTGGAATAATTAGTGGTAAACCACCAACTTTGAAGATAGCATCAATATAACCTTCAGGTGTGTAAGTTATTTCGTCCATGTGCAGGCCTTCAATTGGGTTCCGGTTAGGATTCCCAACAATACCAATAATAGGTTTCATAAATAATCCTCCTCAAAATTTACTTTTTCTAAGTTTAACTTAATTAAATAAAGATTGCTAGGATTGACGCTTCATTGAAATGGGCAATTTATTGAGATAGAATGGAATATATTAATAAATCGGAGGAATACTAAAATGTCGACACTTGAAGTTAAAAATTTGCATGTAGAGATTGAAGATAAAGAAATTCTAAAAGGTGTCAACCTGAAGATGGCGACAGGCGAAGTTCATGCGATTATGGGTCCGAATGGTACAGGTAAATCAACTTTATCCGAAGCTATTATGGGTAACCCCGCATATAAAGTAACTGAGGGTGAGGTCTTGTTGAACGGTGTTAATATTTTAGAATTACCAGTTGATGAACGGGCTCGAGCAGGACTATTCTTAGCCATGCAATACCCCTCAGAAATTCCTGGGGTCACAAATGCTGAATTTTTGCGTGCAGCAATTAATGCCCGGCGCCCAGAAGATAACCAAATTCCAATTAGAGAATTTTTAAAAAAGTTGGATAAAATGATGACGACTTTAGACATGACTGAAGAAATGTCTGATCGTTATTTAAATGAAGGTTTTTCGGGCGGTGAAAAGAAACGAAATGAAATATTACAATTAATGATGATTGAACCAAAATTTGCGATATTGGATGAAATTGACTCTGGGTTAGATATCGATGCGCTAAAAGTCGTTTCTAGAGGCGTTAATGAAATGTTAAAAAATGCTGAGTTTGGGACATTGATGATTACACATTATCAACGATTATTGAATTATATTGTGCCAGACGTTGTGCACGTTATGATGGACGGACGTGTGGTTAAAACGGGTGGTGCCGAGCTAGCAGAGAAATTAGAAGCAGAAGGCTATGCGGGATTACGCGATGAATTAGGCTTGGACGTTGTACTAACTGACGAGAATGTCTAGTGGAGGCCATAAAATGAGTGACTTAAAGGTCTTAGAACAAAGCGTGATTGATTTCTCTAACTTAAAAAAGGAACCTGAGTGGTTTCAAAAATTAAGAAAAGCTGCCTTCACTAAAATGACTATGTTGGAGCTTCCTTCATTTGAGAAAATCAGATATCAAAGGTGGCCCATTATACCTAAACGAACGCTTTTGGAATCTAGAAAAGTTGAATTAGATCAAAAAAGGGCAGTTGGAAATACGGTCGTGCAGGTCGGATCGCGAACGTTAAGTTTGAAATTAACAAATGAATTAAAACAAAAAAATGTTATTATTTGTGATTGGGAAACTGCATTGATAGAGCACTCAGACTTAATTCAAAAATATTTTATGACGAAGGCGGTTAAATGGGACGCTGATCGGTTAACGGCAGCACATTTAGCACAGTTAACGAGTGGCTTGTTCATTTATGTTCCTAGAAATGTTGAACTGGATGAACCCATTACGAGTTACTTGACGCAAGATGCGCGTGATGGACAAGATTATGTGCACCACGTCTTAATCGTTGCGGCAGAGAATAGTCGTTTTTCATATTTGGAAAATCGAGATACATTAGGCAACGAGACAACAACTGCAAATATTATTGTTGAAGTCATTGCTGAACCAAATAGTCACGTAAAATTTGCCGGTGTGGATCAACTAGGAGATAAAACAACTGCCTATATTAATCGACGGGGTTATTTGCTTGATAATGCCAAAATAGATTGGTCCATCGGACTGCTTAACGATGGGAATATTATTGGCGATTTTGATTCCGATTTAATTGGTGCTGGGGCTCACGCAGACGTTAAAGTTGTTGCTATCTCGACGGGAAATCAAATTCAGGGAATCGATACACGGGTGACTAATTACGGAAAACATTCGATTGGTCAAATTCTGCAACACGGTGTGATTTTATCGCGATCGACTTTAACCTTTAATGGAATTGGACATATTATTAAAGGCGCAAAGGGCGCAAATGCACAGCAAGAAAGTCGTGTATTAATGTTATCCACAAAAGCGCGTGGAGATGCTAATCCGATTCTATTAATTGATGAAAATGATGTACAAGCTGGACATGCAGCGAGTGTTGGACGCGTTAATCAAGAACAATTATATTACTTGATGAGTCGCGGCTTACATAAAGAAGAAGCAGAACGATTAGTTATTCGTGGATTTTTAGGACCGGTCTTAACAGCCATTCCGGCAGCTGATGTACGTGAACGACTCATTGAAACGATAGAAGGGAAACTCATTAATGGCCAAAAATTTGAAAAAGTATCGCGCTGATTTTCCTATTTTAAAGCAACTTGTGAATGATGAACCACTTATTTATTTCGATAATGCCGCAACTGTTCAGAAACCGCAAGTCGTTATTGATACCATTTCGCATTACTATGAACATGATAATGCGAACGTTCACCGAGGTGTGCATACCTTAGCTGAACGTGCGACTGAACAATTTGAAGCAACACGCCAATTGGTAGCGGATTTTATTCACTCAAAAAGTGCCAATGAGATTTTGTTTACGAAAGGAACAACTGAAAGCCTGAACTTAGTGGCACAAGGATTTGCACAGAATCGTTTGAAGCCTGGGGATGAGATATTAATTTCAATTATGGAACATCACAGTAATCTCGTTCCTTGGCAACAAGTCGCACAAAAGACTGGCGCAAAGCTAGTTTACGTTGGGTTAACGGACGATGGGCGATTAGACATTAATGATGCAAGACAAAAAATGACAGGCAAAACTAAAATTGTGTCATTAACTCAGATCTCAAATGTTTTAGGTAGTATTACACCGATTAAGGAATTAACACGTATAGCACATCATATTGGCGCCATCGTTATCTGTGATGGGGCACAATCAGTGCCCAATATGCCAGTTGACGTACAAGATTTGGATGTTGATTTCTTTGCTTTTTCAGGCCATAAAATGGGTGCCGCAACCGGTATCGGCGTTTTGTACGGAAAAAATACGTATTTAAATGATATGCAGCCGCTTGAATTTGGTGGCGAAATGATTGATTTCGTTGAGGAACAACGGTCAACGTTTAAAGAAGTTCCTTGGAAATTTGAAGCCGGAACACCGAATATTGAGGGCGTCATTTCTTTGGGTGCGACAATTAATTATTTAAAAGAAGTTGGAATGGTTAATATTCATGACCATGAACAAGTTTTAGTTGCTGATTTAATACCTATGTTAAAGGCAATCCCGGGTGTAGTTGTTTACGGACCGACTGATATTGAACAACGTTCAGGTGTTATTTCATTTAATTTAGAAAATTTACATCCACACGACGTCGCAACGGTTCTGGATATGCAAGGAATTGCTGTTCGCGCAGGGCACCACTGTGCGCAACCGCTAATGAAACGGATGGGCGTTTCATCAACCGTTCGAATTAGTTTGTATCTATATAATACGTTAGAAGAAAATCAAAAATTTATTGAAGCGTTAATCGCCACAAAGGAGTTCTTTAAAAATGGGACTATCTAAATTAGATAATTTATATCGCCAAGTTATTTTAGAACAAGCAACCCACCCACATCACCATGGATCATTGGATGATAGTGAAAAAACAATCGAGCTTAGAAATCCAACTTGTGGAGATGTCTTAAAAGTTGAACTTATTATGGCGAATGATAAAGTTCAAAAAGTGGCTTTCTCTGGGACGGGATGCACAATTAGTCAGGCATCTGCGAGTATGATGACAGATGAAATAATTGGTAAATCAAAAGAAGAGATAGAAGAAATGGTCACAACATTTTCAGAAATGGTTATGGGTCAAGAGATTGATAATGACCTTTTAGGTGAAGCGGCTATTTTAGAAGGCGTCGCACAATTTCCCGCACGGATTAAATGTGCAACGTTAGCTTGGAAAGCGGCGTATCAAGCCGTTAACTTAGAAAATTAGAAAGGAGGGTTCAGTGTGAAAGAATTAGATGTTGGTGGTGAATATGAATATGGTTTTAAAGATGATTTTGAACCGATTTATTCAACCGGCCGTGGGTTAACCGAGGCAACCGTTCGAGAAATATCTGCAGCTAAGAATGAGCCAGAATGGATGTTAGACTATCGACTTCGTGCATTTTCTTTGTATGAAAAAATGCCCATGCCAAGTTTCGGACCTGATTTATCACAATTAGATTTAGCGAACATGCGTTATTTCCAAAGAGCGAGTGATACTATTGCCAGAGATTGGGATGACGTACCAGATAAAATTAAAGAGACCTTCGATCGACTGGGTGTGCCAGAAGCTGAACGTAAATATTTAGCCGGTTCTTCAGCGCAATATGAGTCAGAAGTCGTTTACCATCATATGCGGGAAGATTTCGAAAAATTAGGGATTATTTTTATGGATACTGATTCTGCCCTTCAAGAATATCCTGAACTAGTCAAACAGTATTTTGGCAAATTAGTGCCTGCTTCAAATAATAAATTTTCTGCATTAAATTCGGCCGTTTGGTCCGGTGGTACTTTTATTTATGTACCCAAAGGCGTGAAGACAGAAGTTCCCATTCAAAGTTATTTTAGGATTAACGCTGAGAACACGGGACAATTTGAACGGACGTTGATTATTGTTGATGAAGGCGCAAGCGTGAACTATGTTGAGGGATGTACGGCACCTAATTATTCCGCAGATAGTTTGCATGCTGCTGTGGTTGAAGTCAATGTCATGAAGGATGCTTACTGCCGTTACACGACGATTCAAAATTGGTCGGACAACGTATATAGTTTAGAGACTAAACGTGCGAGAGCTCTAGAAAATGCGACTATGGAGTGGGTTGACGGGAACCTTGGATCAAAAGTCACGATGAAATATCCAAGTATTTATTTAGACGGACAAGGTGCGCATGGCACAATGCTATCAATTGCATTTGCGGGTGGTAATATCATCCAGGATACTGGTGCAAAAATGATTCATAATGCGAAAAAGACAACTTCTTCGATTGTGTCTAAGTCATTATGTAAAGATGGCGGTCGGGTCGATTATCGTGGGTACTTAAAATTTGGCCGACATAGTGATGGCTCATTTGCGCATGTTGAATGTGACACGATTATCATGGATGATCAATCTGCGAGTGATACAATACCGTTTAACGAAATTTTGAATGGAAATGTGTCAATGGAACATGAAGCGAAAGTTTCTAAAATTTCTGAAGAGCAATTGTATTATTTGATGAGTCGCGGTATTTCTGAAGCCAAGGCAACGGAGATGATCGTGATGGGGTTTGTTGAACCTTTTACGAAGGAATTACCAATGGAATACGCTGTTGAGTTGAACCGTTTGATTGAGTATCAGATGGAAGGATCAGTTGGGTAAAGAATTTATAAGGATTGAAACAGTCAGTATAATATTTTATTATAAACGATATCTAGTGTAAAATATGGTATTAGAAAGCTTAAAGGGGATAGAAATCGATGAAATATAAGTTAAACATATCAGAATTTCAAGAACATTGGGATGATTAAATTACCTTTATTGAAGAGTCTATACACATATTTGACGAGGGCAACGAGAAAGAAGCAAGACGTATTTCAGTGAGTTTACGCATTCTATTTCATGAAACTCCGAAGTCTGTTTCTGTCTTTAGTAAATTAAAACCATTAATGCATTTGTATTCTAGTGGTAGATATTATTTACCCGATAACTTGCTACCTTCTTGGGTTCTGTTATCTATAAAAATGTCAAATGATGGTATAGCTTATGAGCCATTGATTGATAGCCCAAGTAGAACCTTTTTTATGAATTTTGAGGATTGGTGGAATGAAATAATATTTGACGATCTTAATTCTAAGTTTACGAGAAAGGATATAATATTATTTGTTGCTAATCAGGATGGCGGGACACATGTTGATCCAGACATGAAGGAATCATTTGTCGCTCTTACAAAATTAAATTCTTTAGGATGGGTCGATCAAAATGGGAACGTGCCTAAAAATAATCCGGTATATCAATCAATTCGTTCAATGGCGAGAGAATTAATAATGTCAATTAATTTATCGAGAAGTACTATGAAGCTTCGAACAAAGAGAAGTGATAGTAAAATTGAAATGAAGTTTATTGATAATAATAAAAGATATAAAAGAACGTTTACGGGTGGAAAATCTAAAAAAAATCTTGAAAAAAGAGTTTTGTATCTTGAAACATATACCAATGGATCTAAAATTGAATTCATCGATTAGTACAATAATGAAAAATTTATATTGTCATTTGTTCTGTTGTGTTTAGGTGAAGATAGTATATATTTTGGAATTGTCAGCGCTGGGATAAATTTTAAATCAATATTTTTACCCTTTTTATCAAGAATAATAATTAATTGAAAACTTATTTTTCTGAATATCACGACGTTTCAATTAATTATATTAGGAATAAAGATTCAGTCGATTATTTAATAGTTCCTAAACCATTTATGTCTTTTTATAACAAAAATAATCTGCCAATAATTGAAGCACCCGCACGTTTATTTATGGAAATGATTTCAAAAAAAATGACCTATATAGATAATTATTTTTCCGAGTGAATAATTATTAAATTTCCAGTATAACGTTTATACTTAAATACATATTAATGTAAAAGGGGATAAAAATAATGACTGTAAATGAACAACTAATTAAAGATGATTTATATGAAGCCGTGAACGGTGAGTGGTTAAAAACTGCCAAAATTCCTGATGATAAGCCTGCAACGGGTGGTTTTAATGATTTAGCTGATGAGATTGATAAAACATTAATGAGTGACTTTGAAAAAATGATACCTGATTCAAGTACACAACCAGCATTAATGCAAGAATTTTTAAACTATTACGCATTAGCGGCTGATTTTGATCGTCGTGAATTAGAAGGAACAACTCCGTTGAAGAGCGTTTTAGAGCCGTTAGAAAATTTAACAGGTTTAGCTGACTTTAATGCTAAATGGGCTGATTTTGTACTTGCTGGATATCCTTCACCACTTAATTTTGACGTTGACGCTGACATGAAGAATGCTAAAATTAATGCTTTCTTTGCGGCGGCTCCAAATCTTATTTTGCCGGATAAAACTTATTATGAGGCAGATAATCAACAAGCCGAACGATTACTCGACGTATTCCGTAAA
Source organism: Dellaglioa algida (assembly GCF_030127605.1). NCBI lineage: Bacteria > Bacillati > Bacillota > Bacilli > Lactobacillales > Lactobacillaceae > Dellaglioa > Dellaglioa algida. The sequence goes on along the minus strand of NZ_JANXLE010000010.1, from coordinate 10,770 downwards.
ATGATGACAAAATTATTGGGCACTCTAGATTACAGTGAAGAAGATGTGAAAAAAGTTATTTCAGAGGCATTAATTTTTGATCGCAATTTAGTGCCACACGTTAAAAGTGCTGAAGAATCTGCTGATTATAGTAAAGCGTACAATCCACAAACGTTTACTGAATTTGGATTACAAAGTAAAAATGTAAATCTACAAGTGGTTGTTAAGCAGTTATTAAATGGTCAAGAGCCAGAAAAAATAATTGTGACTGAACCTAAGTACTTGGCTGCAATCGATGATATATTGAATGAAGCTCATTTTAATGAATTTAAAAGTTGGCTAATTGTTAAAACAGTTAGCAGCCTTAGCTCATTTTTATCAGATGATATACGCGTTATTTCTGGTGAATATGGACGTGCGTTATCCGGAAGTAAGGGGCCGAAGAAACAACAAAAATTTGCTTATTATTTAGCCATGGGTGCTTATAGCGGTATTGTTGGTGAATATTATGGGCATAAATATTTTGGTGAAGATGCTAAAGCAGATGTTCAACGAATGGTTGAAAAAATGATTGGTGTATATCAAAATAGATTGGCCAACAATAAATGGTTAACTAGCGCTACACGCGACAAAGCCATCTTGAAATTAAATAAATTAGGTATTCAAGTCGGCTATCCGGACAAAATTAATCCACTTTATCAAAAAATGCATGTTGATACGAAAAAAACGTTATTAGAAAACGCGATGGCTTTTGATAAATTAGCAACGGAAGATATGTTTAGTAAATGGAATCAACCGGTTGATCGTGACCTTTGGGAAATGAGTGCGGCAACAGTTAATGCTTATTACCATCCATTTAAAAATATTATTGTCTTTCCGGCAGCTATTCTACAAGCACCATTTTATAGTTTAGAACAAAGTAGTAGTGCTAACTATGGCGGTATTGGAGCAGTAATTGCGCATGAAATCTCACATGCGTTTGATAATAATGGGGCATTATTTGATGAATATGGTAACCTAAATAATTGGTGGAGTGAAGCTGATTTGGCTCATTTTAAAGAATTGTCTCAGCAAATGGTTGCCGAATTTGATGGAACTGAGTATGCCGGTCAAAAAGTTAATGGGACTTTAACAGTATCCGAAAATATTGCAGATGCCGGTGGATTGAGTTGCGCACTTGAAGCCGCGAAGGCAGAGGCTAATGCTGATATTTCTGCTTTCTTCATTAACTGGGCTCAAGTCTGGCGTATGAAGGCGTCAACACAATATATGCAGTTGTTGCTATCAATTGATGTACATGCACCTGCTAAACTACGCGCCAATATCCAGGTTCAAAATTTAGCTGATTTTTATGTTACCTTTGGTATTAATCCAGGTGATAAGATGTACAAAAATCTCGATGAAAGAGTTAATATTTGGTAAATAATGAAGATAGATTAAAAGGACATTATCAAAATGATAATGTCCTTTTTGGTTAAATTATTTATCTGCAATAGTTGAAGAATGGTGAGAATTATCAATACCGACTAATGCAACAGCGTATTGCTTAATAAAATCTATTAATTTAACTTGTCCATAAGTTGTATTCTCTGGTGTTAAATCTTTGTAAATATCAGAGTCACTTTTTTGAAATTGAGATGTTTTTAGCAAAGCGTCAACAATTGGATCTGGGACGTGGTTAGCTAATAGACCCTGTTTTAATTGGTCATCACATATTTGAATGAATTGTAAATCAGGTAGATTTGCTGCAACAGATAATTTAGTAATAAATTCTTTTAGTGAGAAAGAATCACTGGCAACATAATGAATCGTTTTTTTAGCAGGTGTTTTAAGAATCAATTTAATAGCAACTTCTGCAATATCTTCATGAGCGACATATTTTTGTTCAATTGAGTCAGGCACGTTTGAATAAATTTGGTGCTCATTTTTAATACTGTCTAAATGATTATAGAGGTTGTTATAAAATCCAACTGGACGAATAAAGGCAAGGTTAATATTCGTTAACCTATTTAGCTCTGTTTCTAAATAATGATAGGCGTATAAAGAGCCAGCATCAGGACCAGATTCTGCGCCAATACTACTTAATTGAATCACATTTTGAACACCGGAATTTAAAAGAGCCGAATAAAAAATAGTACCTTGCTTTTTCATTTCCGCATTCAAATCAGTCCCATTTGATGATGTACTTGGAACCATTAAGTAGGCGATGTCATTGCCTGCAAAAGTTTTTGTTAGAAAATTAATATCTGAGATGGTTCCAACTGCTGCAGTGGCACCTAAGGCTTTAATATTTTTGACACGATCAGGGTTTGAAGTAACTACAGTTACTTGATGATTCATTTTTAATAATTCGGGAATAACTAATTTATTAATATTTCCTAAAGAACCTAACATAACAATTTTCATCAAAATTTCCTTCTTATAATGTATTTTGAAACAACTTTTATTGTTTCGTTCACCATTTGGCTATTCCTGATAGGGATTAAAAGATAACTCTATCTCTTAAATAATTATAAAAGATAGAGTTATCTTTGTCAACCTTGAAATATGTAGAGTAAAACTTTATACTAGATTTATGAAAAAAAAAGATGATTCAAAAATAACAAAAATATTGGATAGTGCAGTAACGATTATTTTAACTGAGGGAGTAGCTGCACTCTCAACGACTAAAATTGCCAAAATGATGGGTATCGCACAGTCCAACATCTATTTATATTTTAAAAATAAAGATGATTTATTAAAAAATATTTATCATCGTGAGTTTGAACGGATTAGGCAAATAAGTGATTTAGAAAAATTGAACGATAGAACAATTCTGGTTAATGAGCGTATTGATTATTATATTCATTCAGTTTTTTATTATGCTATTGCATATCCTAATAGTTTGACTGTTATTGAGCAAATTAAATCATTGAATATCCTAGAAGATGATATTTATAGTGGAAACGAACAAGTTATTCAACTTTTAAATGAAGGTATTCAAAAAGGATATCTTAAAGATGTCCCAATTAATTTACATATGGTAACGGTTTTTAATATACTACATCGTCATGCTCTGAATATAAACCAAGGTTTATATTCAGAGCAAAAATATAGCTATCAGATTATTTCAAAAATGATTTTAGATTCAATTTGTCAATAGTGAAGTAAATACAGAAAAAGAGCTACAGAAATTTATTTTCTGTAGCTCTTTTATTATTTATAGATATCGGTTATAAAACTTCATTTTCAGTAATTTTTTCTTCTAAAATATCAAAATTGTATTCAGAAAGATTTTTTAAACCGTTCTTATTAACATCAAAGAAGGCTGTTAGACTTTCCGATAACATTAAGTTAATCACACGTCCGGCTTCGAATTGGACCAAGATAACCGGGATACGTGCTTCAACGGCCATACCAACTTCAAACATAGTACCAGAGTCAGGTTCATTGCCTTCATCATCCTTATAATCTAGGATAGCGACAACAACATCAGCACGATGCACTTGGCGAGTATCTGCAAGATAAACGGCACGTTGCCAAGGCTTACTGAATTGCTCATACTGTTCACTTTGGTTATCTTGTGGTAAATAGATATTGTCACCATCAATTGTTTTATTTTCTTTTAATGCGGACACAACTTGTGAAACACGTTCACGTTGTTTGTCATCAAAAAACGGACCTGCTAAATAAACTTTATTCATTAAATGTCGTCTCCTTGAATATATATTTGTCTTTTAAGTATAACATCACGTGACCGATTGGACACAAAAAAAGGAAGACAAATGCCTTCCTTTTTTTGTTAAACACCGTAAACGAATTGGCCAGAATTAAAGTGAGTAGCCGAGATAACGTAAACGTCACCACCATTACGTAATGTGAAGTTTGCTAAATCATTTAATAAGTTATTCGTTGTTTTTCCAGGTTCAGTATCGACGATTTGACCATCGACAATCAATCCTGGGAACATTGATTCCTCATTTATTAATAAAGTTTTAACACGATGTTGTGTTAAAAGGGCAAACAATTCTGCCGGGTTCGTTTCGCTTGGATTGACTTCATCAAGTGAACGCGCACGATCCAATAATTTTTCAACTGTTTGGTCGATTAAAACTTGGTTTTGATCCAATAATTCTTTTTCAATTTCAGCAGTTGTTAATGCGCTAGGAGATTTTTTAATTGTAATTTCTGAATTAACTGTTTTTAATTTTGTTAAATCACGGAATAAACTTTGGTTTTTAGGTAACCCGATAATGAAAAGACGTTTGTAAATTAAATCAGTATGAGCCATTAAGAATTGCTCAATTGCTAAGTAGTAATTCTTATTATCAATTGCCTTTTCTTCATCTTTAGTGTTTAAGCCATGAAGAGCACCAGTAGGGCCATGAGTTGTTGTTGTATCTGTTCTTTCAGGTCCAAGGGCTGATACCATATCGATAGGCGCATCTTTTGGTAATTCTTGTTTCAGTAAGATACCTTCTTTAAATTGGTGTAATTCGAATGAATCACGATTTAAGCTCAAAATCGTACCAGATAATTTTGTTGCTTGTTGAGCGAGTAAAGGTAATGTGTAAGCTTCAGGTCCAACAATCACCTGATCCAATTCAATGGCATGGTTCAAATTAAATTTAAAGTAATTATTTGGTGTTAAGTAAAGCGCGATGCTAGGGAATTGACCAATTCGATCAGCAATATCGTTCATGAAATTAGTAAGTTGACCTTCAATTGCACCCCAAGCTTTTTTATCAATATCTGAATGTTCTTCTTTTGCAGTTTTTAAACTAGTTTTCAGTTTTAATTGGTTCTTCGCTGCAAAATTAATCCCTGGGTATGTCTTAATAAAAATTGATACGACAGGTCCTTCTTTAATTGTAAGTAATTCTTTTAAATTGTTGTGCATTGACATAATGATTCCCCCTTTATATGATTAACCACAGTATAACATCATAAAATTCGTTATCCAACTGATATGGTTGCGGTTTCAACAAAGGAGAACTAAAATGATCGATTTCGAAGCGGATAATAAAAATGTCGAAAAGATGGAAGCATATATGAAAAATAGGTTTGTTTTCTTGGGAATCCGAGCACCTGACAGACGAAAATTAATTCAAGGTTTAATGAAGGAATCAAAAGCCTGGTCGCTGGAAGAACTTACCTTACAGATTTTAGCTTACTACAGTCGTAATGAAAGAGAATACCAGTATGTTGCAATTGATTTAGCTCAAAAAAATGTTAAACGATTAACCGTGAACGAGGTTCAAGTTCTTATTGATTTAATTCCCATTAAAGCATGGTGGGACTCGGTAGACAGTTTACGTAAAGTTATCAGTGACTTCGTTAAATTACACCCGGAATATTTTAGTCTTATAAGTCAACAATTTGAAGGGCATGAAGATTTTTGGATGCGCCGTGTGGGTATAAATCTTCAGTTAGGATATCGAGAAGCGACTAATTTAGCGTACTTAACAAAAATGATCATGAATGATCAAACAACGGATGAATTTTTTATTCAAAAGGCAATTGGGTGGTCACTGCGTGAATATGCGAAAACTGACATGGGGTGGGTTAAAACTTTCATTAAAAGACATGATTTATCAAAATTGGCCGTTCGGGAAGGTCTTAAACATTTAGCGACAAAATAAAAAGGGCTGAAATTTCTTTCAGTCCTTTTCTGTTATTTTAAAATTAAAAATTGATCACCGGCAAGATCTCTATAAAAATTAGCTTTTACTGCTTTTTGGTAGGGTAAGAACCAGATGAACCCAATGCCTAGTGTGATAAGTGATAATAGGTACCAACCCAGTAAGCTGAGATCAAGTACAAATAAGTCGAACTTATGACCGTTCATTAATTGACGGCTTAATGTAATTTTTTTGTTAGTCTTGATATCAGGGTGGTTAGGGTTATCTTGCAAGTCCTTATTAATCATAAATGCTTGCGAGTACGAATAGTGTTTAATGATTGCGGGAAAGAAAAGTAAAAGATACCAAAAGATAGTGTAAATAGTTTTAAGAATTGCTAATGCAATAGTTGAAAAAAATAATTCATTAGAGAAAACTTGGAAACTTTGCGTAAATGCGCGTTCTGGTGTTTTTTTAGAACTCACCCAAGTTAAAAAGGCATATGAAGCACCCATAATTAAAATTTCAAAAATGAGAATAAGAAAAATCATCAGTGCTGAGGTTGTTGGATTAAGATTTAACGGAGAGACATAAGACCCCGACTCGGAATTAAATAATCTCGAATATTCATAGGCATATAAGCGTAAATAAACGATATAGGCAAGGACACCTATTAGACTAATTAAGATAGCAGATTTCCAATTTCCTTTAAAGAGTACTTTCGTTTCAGATTTTAGTTGTTTTCTAGTTTTTAATTGCTTATCCATCATGGTAATCTCCAATATTTTTAGATTTTGTACACCCAAATCGTACAAAAATTAGCCGTTAAAGTCAATTAAATCTGAATACAATCATTTTTTTATTAACTGTAGTAAGATGAATAGCATAATTCATATTAAACGAAAGAAGGATTAACTAATGATAAATAAAATGAAAGCCATTGCAGCGTTTGGTAAATATCCCATAGAAGATGTAAGGGTGTTAAAAGATGTTGAAATTGATAAACCTATGCCTCAAGATCATGATATTCTCGTAAAAATAGCGGGGATTTCAGTGAATCCTATTGATTTTAAAACAAGAATGTTAATTGAATCAGAGGACCAATCGCGTATCTTAGGATTCGATGCCATTGGAACCGTGTCAGAGATTGGTGCGAATGTGACTAATTTTGTTGTTGGGGATAAAGTTTTTTATTTGGGTGTAAACAACCGATCGGGAAGTAATGAAGAATATCAATTAGTGGATGAACGGTTAGTTGGTCATGCCCCTAAGAAGATAATGACTGCTGAAGCGGTTGCCATCCCGTTAACTGGCGTAACAGCATGGGAATCATTGTTTGAAAAATTAGCTTTTGTACCAAAAAAAGATGCCAATCAAGGCCAATCAATTCTGATTATTAATGGCGCCGGCGGTGTTGGGTCTATTGCCATACAACTCGCGAAGTGGGCAGGGATTAAGGTAATCACAACCGCCTCACGTCCAGAGACAATTGATTGGGTTAAAAAAATGGGCGCTGATATTGTGATTAATCATCGAAAAGATTTGAAAAAACAATTAGATGAATTAGGAATTCATGAAGTTGATGGTATTTTAATGTTACATTCAACTGAACTATATTTTAATGTGGCGTCAGAGCTAATTAAACCACGGGGAATTGTCATGTCTATTGTGGCAACAACTGCGGAGTTACCATTGAGTATTTTAAAAAATAAAAGTAATGATTTTAAATGGTTAACGATATTTACAAAAGGCATTTACCATACTGCAGATATGGCTTCGCAAGGGGCTACCTTAAATCAATTGGCTAAGTTATTAGATGAAGGTAGCATAAAATCAACAATGACTAAATCGGTTGAAGGAATTAATGCTTATAATTTGCGAGCAGCTACTAAGACTGTTGAAGGCGGGGCAATGATCGGTAAACTTGTCATCACCGGTGAATTCGACGCGGAGGTTTAAATCAGTGAGCAAACAAGAAATCAGAGAAAAAACGATTCTTAAAATGGCAGACTTAGCCAAAAATAAGCCGCTTGAAAAAAAACGACAAGAATTAGTAATTATCGATAAGTTACTGCGCTCAGAGGAATGGCAAATGGCCAGTTCGGTCGGGTTAACGATTAGTCAATCAATTGAATTTTCAACAAATGAGTTACTTCTGACAGCTTTGGAACAGAAAAAAAGGGTATACGTACCAAAGACGATGCCCAAAAAGCAGTTGGCATTTTTGCCATACCTATCTGCTGAGCAAGAATTAATAAAAAGTAGCTATGGCCTTTTAGAACCCAGTTATGATAAGGCACTAGAAAATAATGAGTTAGATCTAGTTATTGTACCAGGGGTTGGGTTTAATTTAAATAATAATCAAAGGATTGGATTTGGTGGAGGTTATTATGACCGATTTATTGCCAAATATCAGTCTAAGACTGTTTCACTTTGTCTTGATGTCCAAAACGTAACTTCTGAACAATGGCTTGATAACCAATTTGATATTAAAATTAACAAAATTCTAACGGTATAAGGCTTATTTGAATGAATTCTTAACAAAATATGATTTGATAATATGATTTACATTAATATCCGAATATAGTAAAATTGTAATTGCTCGTTAATGGGATAAACACGAACAAAAGCATTTATTAAAAAGGAGATATACAATGATTAACCGCATTAAATCATATTTTGAAATTGACCAGTTACAAACAACGGTAAAACGTGAGATTTTGGCTGGATTTACGACTTTCATTTCAATGTCTTATATATTATTTGTTAACCCTACAGTTTTAAGCGCTTCAGGAATGGATAAAGGGGCTGTCTTTACGGCAACCGCATTATCAAGTGCTTTGGGTTGTATATTAATGGGTGTTCTAGCTAAATACCCAATTGCTACCGCACCAGCACTGGGTATTAATGCCTTCTTCTCTTACTCGGTTGTTATCGGGATGGGTATTCCATGGCAAACGGCTTTGGCAGGTGTCTTTGTTGCCTCATTAATCTTTATTTTAATCACTATTTTTAAATTACGAGAATTAATTATTAATGCGATTCCAAGCAATTTAAAATATGCGATTTCAAGTGGGATTGGGTTATTCATCGCTTTTATTGGATTACAGGGTGGAGGATTAATCGTTTCCAATAAATCAACGGTCGTTGGATTAGGTTCATTGAGCGTTGGGACAACTTGGTTAACAATATTTGGGTTAGTTATTACTGCAATTTTAATGGTTAGACGTGTTCCTGGTGGGATATTCATAGGGATGTTTGCAACTGTTATCCTTGGGTTCATTACGGGATTAATTAAGGCACCAACAGGTATTGTCTCTGCTGCGCCAAGTCTAGCACCTACCTTTATGCAGGGTGTTAAACATATCGGAGATATTAACACGGTTCAACTATGGGTCGTTGTACTTACTTTCTTATTAGTGACGTTTTTCGATACGGCAGGAACTCTAGTTGGATTAGCACAACAAGCGGGATTCATGAAAGATAATAAAATGCCACGCGTAGGTAAAGCACTCGCTGCTGATTCAACAGCAATGCTTGCAGGATCTGTTTTAGGAACATCACCAGTTGGTGCCTTTGTTGAGTCTTCAGCAGGGATTGCAGTTGGTGGACGTTCAGGATTAACGGCCGTTACAACGGGACTATTATTCGTTGCCGGTATGTTTTTCTCACCATTATTATCGGTTGTGACAACACAAGTTACTGCACCAGCATTAATTATTGTTGGTGTATTAATGGCACAATCATTAACGAAAATTGAATGGTCAAAAATGGAAATTGCTATACCGTCATTCTTAATTGTCATAGGGATGCCCCTAACGTACAGTATCTCTGACGGAATAGCTTTAGGATTCATTCTTTATCCCATTACAATGATTGCAGCTGGTCGTCGTAAAGATATTCATCCCATCATGTATGGATTATTTTTCATATTCCTACTCTTCATGTGGATCTTAAATGTTTAAATAAAATCGCAAACCTAAATGACAGAACCGGTCTAAACATGGTATTATTTAGACTAAGGGTTTAAACGAATAAAAAATATAATACGAATAGGAATGGATAATATGATGACAAGTGAAAAGATACACATCGGATTACTTTTTGGTGGTAACTCATCAGAACATGATGTTTCAAAACGTTCAGCACATAATATTTATGATGCAATGGATAAAAATAAATATGAAGTTAGCTTATTCATGTTTACAAAAGAAGGGGTATTACTTGGCGATGCTGCTTCACGTCGTATTTTTGATGGCGAACCAGAAGCAAAAGTTGTTGCTGATGTCTTACCAACAATCGACTTTACAAATCCACTAGCAAACATTATGAGTTTAACTGAAGTTAAGGATATCGATCTTTTCTACCCAGTAATTCATGGTAATATGGGTGAAGATGGCACTATCCAAGGTCTGTTTAAACTTTTAGACAAACCTTACATTGGTAGTGATGTTCGTTCATCTGCAATCTCATTTGATAAAGATTTAACGAAAAAAATGTTGACGTTAAATAATATCAGAAATACTAAATACTTGGTCGTTAAGGCTAATAACCGTGTTGAAATGTCTTATGCACATATCAGCAAAGAACTTGGGGATGTTGTTTTTATCAAACCAGCTAACCAAGGTTCATCAGTTGGTATCCATAAAGCACATAATGAAAAAGAATTCCTCGAAGGTATCGAAGATGCATTTTTATATGACACAAAGATTTTGGTTGAAGAATCAATCGAAAATCCTGATGAAATTGAATGCTCAATTCTTGGAAACACTGATTTAAAAGCTTCAAAATTAGGCGCAGTTATTGTACCAAAATCGGATGTATTTTATGATTACAACAATAAATTCGTTGATGCTTCAGGCGTTGAGTTTGAAATGCCAGTTGAATTACCTGATGAATTAACAAAAGAAATTCAAGATATGTCATTACGCGCCTTTGAAGCATTAGGTTGTCGTGGTTTGGCACGAATCGATTTCTTAGTTAAAGATGGTATTCCATATCTTGGTGAATTAAACACGTTACCAGGATTTACTAATATCTCACTTTATCCACAATTGTGGGAAGTTTCGGGAATTGGTTACTCAGAACTAATTGATAAATTAATTCAATTAGCATTCGACGAACATGCCGCTGTTAAAGAATTACATTATGATTTCACTGAATTACCTGAAATCTAAAACTGAAAAGATTA